>JBEKNX010000045.1:0-16815 GCA_049522375.1 Acidimicrobiales bacterium
CGGCCACAGGCACGCGGGGTTGCCGGTCCGGTGCGAAGAACTTCGTCCACCCCGCAGGGCCGAGGCTCTTTACGCGGTAACGACTGATCGAAACAGAAAACGCCAGCTCGGCCGCTGCCGCCGGGCCCTGCGCTTGCAGCACCGAGTCTCCTGGCGCCCAGGTCGCGCTCAAGCCCTGCGTGCGAAGCCAGCCCTCGGTGGAGCGGACCAGGGCCGGAGCGGGCCCGAACCGGCGGTCGTACTCCGCGGCCGGTACGGTCTGGCCCTGGTCGAGCAGCCGGTCCAGACCGGCCGGGTCGCGCAGCTTGAGCCCGATCGACAAATGCACAACTGTCGGACCAGCGAGCGGCCCGAGGCGCTGGGCCTCAGAAAGCACGCTCTGGAGTTGGGGCGCCAGGACCGGGGCGGTACCAGGAGCGATGATGGCCGCGCCCGCTCTGATGGCACCGCCCGACGCCGGCCGTGGACCGGATCTCGAGTAACCAGCCCACAGGCCGACGCCGGAGACGGAAGCCGCCACCAAGACCGCACCCATCGCAACCGGGTACCCGCTCCGCCGAGCCTGGCCAGAGCCCTGAGCCTTCATATGACCCAAGCTCCTTTCCCGGTACCCGACGGCTGGCGTTCTGGGTCCCCAACCATAATTGCCACCGATCGAGAACTCAAACCTGTGACAACGGGGCCGCCTATCATCACCGGGCCCCTCTCTGGTAGGCGATGAAGTCGTCCACCACGGCCGAGGCGTTGGGTGTGCCCCAGCCTGTGCCGTAGTTCCAACCGGTGGAGGTGGCGGGATAATAAAGGTTGGTACCAGCGGTAACCGAGTGAAAAGCCCGGGCGGGGAAATGGCCCGGGTGGGAACCGAAATCATAGAGTGCCGGGTTGGCAAAGCCCACCTCCCCCAGGTGGCGTTGCGCCAGGGCCTCGTCGGTGAGGGCGGTCAGGGCCGCCCACAGGGGCGCGGCCGCAGATGTGCCACCTACCATTTGCCATTTGCCGTCAATGGCGATGTCCCACCCCGTGTCGAGGTCGCCGAGCGCGGACACGTCCGGGATCTGGCGCATCCCATTGGAGTACTGGTTGAGCACCCCTGGGCCGCTTTGCCAGCTCGGGCGCTTGAACACCGCGCTAAGCCCGCCACCGGTGCCCCACTGCTCGAAGGGTTCGCCCCAAGACGCCTCGCTACCGTAGGTCGAACCGGCGCCGATCAGCGCCGTCGTCGCGCCGACGCCGACGGCATGAGGGGCGTCCGCAGGCTCCTGGGTGGTCAGGTTGTGCCCGGGGCAGCCGCGCGCATAAGCACCGTTGTCACCCGACGATACGAACGCCGTGCCGCCACCGGCCACCAGTTGGGTGAACAGACCTTCGAATTGTTGAGCTGAGGCGGCATCTTCGCACCACAGGAGGCTGAGGTTGAAAACCGAGCGCGGGTAATTGTTTATGGCGGCTTGCAAGGCGTCGGCGACGTAGGTGAGGGGCGGGCCCTGCTGGTCCGCCTCGGCCTGGTACACAACGAGATGAGCGTCCGGGGCCATGCCGTGAACGACCTCGAGGTCCAGGTCAGTCTCGGACAGGCAACCGAAGGTCCCGAAAGTGATCGCCGCCGGCGTGTCCCATGCCCGGCTGAAAATGGGACCGGTTATGTCGGGGGAGGGCAGGCCGAACGCACTGGAGTAAGCCTGGATGTCCGACGGCAAGAACCCGTCCACCTCCATGAACACCACGGTCTGCCCGGCGCCGGTCAGCCCCCCCTTGTAAAGGGGGCCGAAGTTGTAAAAGCCGGCCACCTCGTCGGGACTGAAACCACCTACCGCCTGGGGGTCGGCGGCGCCCGGGCAGTTCGTCCCGCCGTCCGACCGGGGCTCCGCCAGTCCGGGCCGGGGCTCCGCCAGTACGGGGTAGTCATCGAGGCCAAGGACCGAAGTCACGACCTTGCCGGCCCCGGCGGGCAGGGTCGGCCGCCCGCCCGGGGCGTAGAAGGTCAATTGCGGACCTCCCCGGTCTCCGGCCCGGTAGCGCCCGAGCGAGACCGAAAACGCCTTTTCGACGGCCGCGGCCGGGCCTTCCACCTCTAAGACGGCGTCTCCGGGTGACCAGGACGTCTTGAGGCGCTCGGCCCGCAGCCATTTTTCCGTCGCCGCCACCAGGCGCGGGTCCGGGCCGAAACGGTTGTCGTACTCGGCCGTAGGCACCGTCTGGCCCTGGTCGAGCAGTCCGTCCAGGGCCTCGGTGTCGCGCCCGTCCAGGCCCAGGGACAAATGGAGCAGGGTGGCGGGCGCGAGCGGGCCCAGAGGACGGGAAGAAGAAAGCAGCGAGCCGAGCCCGGGAGCGAGCACTGGGCCCCTGGCTAATGCCGTGGAAGACTTGAGCGGACCGGCCCCTCTTGACGCGCTACCAGAGGACGGCCGGGCACCCGCGATGACCAAGCCGGCGCTCAGAAGGCCAACAACAACTGCACCAACGCCCCCTGTTGCGCGTAAGACACTTTCGGTGGCACCAAGCCGGCCCGTGCATTTCACGATAGCGCGACATGGTACTTCTTCAGCCGGGGCGCGGCGCGGACCGGCGCGCCGTTCCTGGCGCCGTAAAACACGGTCGCCAGCGGGTTTGGCTCAGCCCACGGGTAAAGTCGGTGCCAACGGCTCGTTGCTCCCTTCGACCTCGATCTCGGCCCGTCCGGAAATATCTGCCGAGCTGCGGCCGACGAGGATCTCGTAAATCCCCGCATCGACGTACCAACCGGCCCGAGCGCGGTGGAACGAGGTAGCCGACCCGTCGCGGTCCCTGCCCTCGTTGCGCTCCAAGAGCTCGGGCCATGCCGTGTCCGCCACATCCCAGTACGCAAAACTACGCTCGGTAAGGGTCAGCTCCACGGTGGTCGACTCACCGGGGGCCAGGCGTACTTTGGCGAACCCTTTCAGTTCCTTGACGGGGTGCAGGCGGCCACCGGGGGGCAGTTCGCCGCCGTTGGGGGGAGCGACGTACAACTGGACCACCTCTGCGCCGGGGCGCGCGCCGATGTTCTCCACGTCCACCTCGATCGTGACCCGCCCGCCATGGTGAAGCTGGCGCTGGCGGGCACGAACGGGGCCGAGGCGCATTGTCGTGTAGGACAGGCCGTGGCCGAAGGGGAAGCTGACCGGCAGTTGGCGCGCCTCGTACCAGCGGTAACCGACCAGGATCCCCTCCCCGTAGCGCACTTGGCTCGCCTCGCTCGGGAACCGGCCGAACGCCGGCGTGTGCTGGATGCGTTGAGGGAGGGTCACCGGGAGGCGACCGCCGGGCTCGGCATCCCCGACCAACACGTCCACCAGGGCGTTGGCCAGCTCCTGGCCTCCGAACCAGCATTGCACGAGGGCGGCGGCCCGACCGGCGAAGGGCATGGTGACGGGCGAACCCGTGTTGAGCACCACCACGGTCCTGGGATTGGCTCCTAGCACCCGGTCGACCAGTTCCTCCTGCTCCCCGGGCAGGTCCATGCTTATGCGGTCGTAGCCTTCGCTCTCCCAGTAGTCGTTGGTGCCTACGACGACGATGGCCACATCGCAGTGGCGGGCGAGCTCGGCGGCCTCTCCGATCGAGTCCCCCGGCCCCGCACCCCCCATGTCCTTTGCCCGGGCCAGCTGGCACCCGGGTGCGAACGCCACCTCCACCCCGGGGCCCAGGCGGCGGCTCAACGCCTCGACGAGGGAGACGTCGTAGTGGGGCCGGACCCGGGCACTGCCGCCTCCCATGATGGACAACTTTTCGGCGGCCGGGCCGATCAACGCCACCTTGCGTACCGCGTCCGCTTTGGCCGCGTCCAGTTCCAGAGGTAGGAGGCCGCCGTTCCTCAGCAACACCATCGCCTCGACCGCGGCCCGGCGGGCCACCGCCCTGTCTTCGGGATGGTCCCCGGGCCGCTCCGGCCCTTCGGGGGGGTCATCGAAGGCGCCGACCCTATCGAACGCGGCCAAGAGCCGGTGCGCCTGGTCGTCCACGAACTGCTCCTTGACCCGCCCCTCGCTGACGGCGCGCGCCAACGCCGGGCCGAAGGAGCGCGCCGGCCCGGGCATTTCGATGTCGAGGCCGGCTTCCGCCGCCTCTTCGGTCGAGGCCGCTGCCCACCAGTCGGTCATCACGATCCCCTCGAAACCCCACTCCCCCCGCAGCACCGTCGTGAGCAGGTGGGCGTTGTCGGCGAGGTAGCTCCCGTTGAGCCGGTTGTAGCTCGTCATCACGGCCCGGACGTGGCCCTCGCGGACGGCCATCTCGAAAGGCAGAAGGTACAGCTCGCGCAGCGTGCGCTCGTCGACTTCGGAAGAGCACATGCGCCGTTCGTGCTCGGTCTCGTTGCAGACGAGGTGCTTGACCGTGGCTATGACGCCCTCGGCTTGGGCGCCCACTATGTAGGCCGCCGCCAACTTCCCGCTCAAGTAAGGGTCCTCGGAAAAGCATTCGAAGTTGCGGCCCCAAAGGGGGTGGCGGTGAAGGTTGACGGTGGGCGCCAGCAGCACGCGCGCTTGCTTTTCCCGCGCTTGGCGGGCTACTGCGGCGCTGGCCGCCCCGACCACCTCAGGGTCCCACGTCGCTCCGAGGGCCGCGCCGCACGGGACGCAGACTGAGGGGGTCGAGCTCAGGTGGTCGGTGCCGGTGGAGCCGCGGGCGCCGTTGGGCCCGTCGGTCATTTTGACGGCAGGGATCCCGGCACGGGCGATGGCCGCCGTGTGCCAGTTGTCGACCCCGGCCGTCAGGGCCGCCTTCTCGTCGAGCGTCATGGCCGCCACCAGAGCGTCGATGTCGTGCCCACCGCCCGCTCCGTCCGCGTCGTCAGGGCTCTTCATGCGCTCCTCCGTTCCCCGACGTCCCTGTCTCCTAGATTTCCTGAGCCTCAGATGTCCCGGTCCGTGCGGACCAGGGCCTTCCCGGCTTCGTCTGCCAGGCGCTGGGCGGCGGCCAGGTCCTCGTCGGAAATGAAGCGCCCCGCACTGTTGGCAAAGGCGAGCACACCGACCACCCTGGGCCCGGCGCGCACCGGCACCAGAGCAAGCGAGCCGAGGCCTACTTTACGCAGTAGCGCGAGTTCCTCGTCGTCCCGGGCGCCGGCGGTAATGGCCTCTTCGGAAAGTAGCTGCAAGACGACGGCCCGCCCCGTGCGGGCGCACTCGCTCAGCATGTCGCTGCCCGCGTCTATGCGAGCTTGCCTCTGGAGGAGCTCGACCGCCGCCGCCGCCGCCTCGGGGTCACGGTGCCGGGCCAGTACGAAATCGAGCGTGCCATTGTCCCCCACTGCATGCAGGGAGGCGCCATCGGCGATGTGGGCCACAATGGAACCGGCCAGCTCGTCCCAGATCTGGCCCCCTTCCGCCTCGGCCAGGGCGGCGACGGCGCGCTCAACACCTTGGCCTCGTTGCACCGATAGGCGACGGGCCAGGTAGGTGCGCCGGTCCGAGACGTAGCCAGCAAACTCGTTGGCGAGCTGCTCGAGGAACGAAACCTCGCCGGGGCTGAAGTCGCGGGCCTGGGCGAACCCGAGCACCAGGCACCCCAGGCTGGTACCGCCCGAGACCAGGGGGACGCAAGCTATGGCGGGGTCGCTCTCGGCGGGCGTCGACAGGAAGATCGGGTACCGCTCGTCCAGTTCGGCCATGGTGCGGAAAAGCATTGGGCGCCCGGTGCGGATGGTTTCTGACGAGGGAAGGTCGGCCGACAATGACGTGGACCGCCAGTAGGCGACCACGTCCGGCGTGAAGCCGACGTGGGCCCCCACCAGGACTGTTTCGTTGTCGTCGCCCAACAGGGACAGCAGTGCCCGGCGAGCGCCGACGTACTCCCTGGTCCGGGCCAGCGCGTCGCCGAGCGCACCGTCGTCCGCCAGTGCGGGCGCAGAGCTAGCGCCAGGTGCATCGTCCGCGTGGGGTACCTCGCCCAGCACGGCGACCAGTTGGGACAGGGCGGCTCGGCGGGCAGCGTCCAGCCGCTCCCGGGCCGGGCCGCCCTCCTCTCCACGCAACGGCGCAACGGGAAAGGGGCACGCCCGGGGCGGCTTGCCCGCGATCTGAGCCTCGAGTTCCTGGCGCATCCACCGGCGCCAGGCCACCACCTCGGCCCCCCGCGGCTCGGTCAGCAAAAGCCCGCGCTCCGCCGCCTCGTCTGATTTCTGCATCAGCACGTCGAGGACCTCGAACACCGCAGGCATGCCCGCATCGGCCAAGAGGTTCAAGTCGATCAGCCGGTCCCCTCGCCGGGCGGCTTCCCACATAGCCCGGCGGAGCGGTTCTCGCATGCGGGCCAGGCGGCTCTTCACGTGCTCGGCGAGAGGGGACAGCTCATCGACGACCCGACGGCCCTCTTGGGTGGCAAGCCCGCCGCTCGAACGTTCGCTTCCCGCCGGCGCAGCCAGGTTGGCCATCTGCAACTCGCGGGCGAGCTCGTCGAAGTGGTCCTCCGAAGCCTTGATGAGCCGGAGCGGTGCGGCGATGAGGCGCACCGGGCGCACGGGGTAAACCACCCGGTCCGACGACCGGCGGGTGGAGCCTTCTTCGGTGCTGCCTTCGGTCCCCAGTTCGGCCCAGACGACCTTGCCGCCTCCAGGTTCGGGGTACCATCCCCACGAGCTCGCCAGCGCGCTCACCACGGCAAGCCCTCGCCCGGTGGCCGTGGGCAGTATGAGCGCGTCGTCCCTCAGATAGGGCTGGTGAGGCTCGTCCATTAAGTTGGTCGGGCCCCGGGGCAGCTCCGGTGGCGGCAGCGGGGCGGTTTGGCTGGCGTCGCGCACCTCCAGACGGATACCCCCGCCCCGGGCGCACATGACGACCTGCAAGTCGGTGCGGGCGTGCAGGACGCCGTTGCTCATGAGCTCGGACAACACCACCCGGGCGTCGTCTACGAGGTGCTCGGGGCACGCCCATTCCCTCGCCGCCGCCTCCAGGCGGCCCCTCGCCTGGCCCACACTGCGAAGCTCGGGAGGCAGGGAGAGGACAACGGGCTCCGAACGGCCCTGGTGCTCCGCCGTCCTCGCTCGTGGCCACGCCTCCTCGCCGCCCGGCGGGGCACCGGGCGCAGCATCGATGGCCCACCCCGGTGCGCGCTCGCCCGCGTCCTTATGCGCCCGGGCGGGGGTACCGGTCGGGCTCGTTCGTTCCCTCGCCGGCTTCACCAGACGGTGTACCCGCCGTCGAGGACCAAGATGCTCCCCGTGGCGAAGCTGGACGCCTCACTGGCCAGGTACACGACTGCAGGCGCCACTTCGTCGGGGGTTGCCATCCGTTGCATCGGTACGTCTTCTACCCATCTTTGGTGGGTCTCCGGGTCCTCGGGCTCTGGCGACATGTCGGTGCTGACATAGCCGAGGGCAAGGGCGTTGACGCGCACGCCGAAGGGGGCCCATTCCCCGGCCAAGGACCGGCTCAACTGGTGGACCGCGGCCTTGGAGGCGTTGTAGGCCGGTTGCCACTGAGGCCGGTTGACAATGATCCCCGAGATGGAACCGATATTGACTATGACCCCGCGGCGGCGCTCGACCATCGAGCGACCCACCACCTGGGAGCAAAACCAGAGACCATCCAGGTTGACCGCGATCACCTCGCTCCACGAGGCCGGTGTCACGTCGAGCGCCGGCCGGTGCTCGCAGACGCCGGCATTGTTGACCAGCACGTCGATGGGGCCTAGCTCGCTTTCAACCCGCGAGACCATGTCTTCCACCTCGGAATAGCTCCTGACGTCGCCCGTCACGGCTACCACCTCGAGCCCCCCGGCGCGCAGCTCGGCCGCTGTAGCCTCGCCTTCGGCCTGGTCCCGGGAGCTGATGGCGACCCTGGCACCGACTTCGCCCAGCGCACGGGCGAAGGCACGCCCGAGGCCCCTCTTGGCTCCGGTCACGAGGGCAACACGACCGTCGAGGCGGAACCGGTCCATTACGTTCACCCCAACAGCATTGCACCTGCGACCTGCGGTCGCGGGGACCGTTGGGGGCCCGGGCGGCAACGATGGCGGAGGGACGGCCAATAGCCGGGCCGGACGGGAGTTACGCTGACGACGTGACCGTGACCCAAGAGCCCCGAACGGCCGAACGCTGGAAGTCGGAATGGGCCGAGCTGTACAGCGAAGTTGTGACGTCCGGGCTTTGCACCGGGTGCGCCGCCTGCATCGTGGCCTGCCCTCATGACGTCCTCGGCTACGACACAGCCGACGGCGCCTACCGGCCGTTCCATATGGAGGAGGAGCTGGGGCCGGGGGGCTGTAGCCACGGCCTGCGGGGATGTACAAGCTGCACCCGGGCGTGCCCCCGGTTCCGCAACTGGGAAAACGAGGCGGACACGTTCCTTTTTGGCCGCCCGCGGCTCCCCGAAGAACAATCCGGTGTAGCCCGGTCAGTGGTACTAGCCCGTGCCACCGACGCCGAACTGCTGGCCTGCGGCCAGGACGGGGGCGTCGTGTCGGCGATCTTGTTGTGGGCCCTCGAGCACGACCGCATCGACGCTGCCCTCGTCTCGGTCGTGGCCGGGGACGGAGCCGGCTGGCACGCCGTGCCGGGAGTGGCCCGCACCCGGTCCGAGATCCTGGCCGCCGCCGGCAGCCGGTACACCTACTCCGCCAACACCCTGGCCTACGCGGAGGCCGTGGCCGAGGGTGCCGAGCGCTTGGCCCTGGTAGGGATGGGGTGCCAAGCCTCGGCGCCGGTCGTGATGAGGGCGCGCAAAGCCGGCAAAGTGGGCCGGCGCCTGGCGCTGTCGATCGGGCTCATGTGCTCCAAGACCTTCGACGACTCGATTTTCGAGGAATTTTTCGAGGCCCGGTACGGGCTGGCCAGAGCCGACATAGCCAAGATCAACATCAAGGGCGCGTTCCAGATCTGGTGCCAGGACGGTTCTTATCACGAGGTGCCTCTGAAGGAGGGTCACGCCTGGACCCGCGAGGGTTGCAAGTCCTGCCCCGATTTCGCCGCCGAGCACGCCGACATATCGACGGGCGGGATCGGGGCACTGGCCGACTGGACGCTCACGGTCGTGCGCAGCGAGCTCGGCCAGGAAGTCCTCGACGAGATGGTGGCGGGTGGGGCGCTGGAGGTGCGGCCCGGCGAAGATGACCCCGGCGCTCTCGCCCTCATGGCCAGGCTGTCCAGCGTTTCCCGCCGACGCTGGCCGGTCTCGGCTACGCCGGGGCCGCGGCTCGGGGTGCCCCCGCCCAAGGTCCCCGGAGCCGCCACCGCGACGGGCACCGAGACGGCCACCACTACGGCCACGCCCCTGGCGCCGGTCCCGGACGCTCCGGGGCCGCCGGCTCCGTAGTGAGGACCGGCCCACCGACCTGCTAGGTTGGCAGTCCGCCATGGGATCGTTGATAAAGAAGCGCCGCAAGCGCATGCGCAAGAAGAAGCACAAGAAGATGCTGAAGGCCACGCGGTGGCAAAGGCGGGCGGGCAAGTAGCTACGGTCGCGCCGTTCCCGGTCCGACCGGCCGGCGCACATGCGGTCATGCCGGGGGGCCGGCTATGTCCTCCGCCCGGGCCGTTCGGACGACCAATCGGCCACCTCCCGGGTGCTCACCGGGCACGAACCACGTCGACCCGCTGCCGGCCAGCAACGGCGTTTGCCCGGTGGCGTCGCCCAGGCGGTCCCGCCACTCCGCTAGTCGCGGCTCGGCTCGGAGAGCGGCCGGCTCCAGGTCGTTGAAGTTGTCCGACACCGGGCCTCCCATATCGTCCCAAGCCTGGTAGACGGCCGCCGTTGAGACGCCGAAAGGCGGCACCAGCAACGTGTAGGTCCTGGCGGCAACTTCGTCCCAGGGAAGCACCTCCAGCAACTGGCCCGTCCCCCTCACTCGCGCTCGCCCCCCGCCCGCCCAGCAAAACGGGACGTCCGAGCCGAGATGGGCGGCCATGGCCAGGCCGGCCGAGCCGGTCACGCCCGCCCAGCGCAACACGGCGGCGGCATCGGCCGAACCTCCCCCCAGCCCCGCCCCGGCCGGGATGCGCTTCACCAGCCGGACGTGCGCCTTGCGCCCCGTCAGCAACAGAGCCCGGGCGACGAGGTTGGAGGCGTCAGCCGGTACCGTCGCGTGGCCCCCGGTGCCCGCCCCTGCGTCCACCACGTCCAGCCCGTCCCCAGGCGAAATGAACAACGTGTCAGCCAGGTCAACGGTGACCATTTCGGCGTCGAGCAGGTGGTAACCGTCACTGCGGGCACCGGTGACCCGCAGGGACAGCGTCAACTTGGCCGGCGCCGCTACCTCGACGGGTGCTGTTTGGCCGCCGGCGCCGGGGTCAGGCGCCAACCGAGCCCACCGGGCCCACTGAGGCGGCGATGGCGGCCGCCAACCGGCCCCAATCCTCGACCGACAGCTGCTCGGCTCTCGCCTGGCCGTCGATGCCGGCGGCGGCAAAAACCCCGCTGCTCACGTTGAGGCCGGCGAGCGCTCTTCTCAACATCTTTCGGCGCTGGGCAAAGCCGGCCCGCACGACCCGGAACAACTCCGGCGCAGGGACGACCGAGGGCCCGACCAGTGGCTCGTCGCGCCGCTTCAGGCTGACCAGGGCGGAACCCACACGGGGCTGGGGCACGAAGACCGATGATGGCACCGTCCCGACCAGCGCCGCCTCCGCCCAGTACGCCACCTTGACCGAAACGGCGCCGTGAGCCGGGTCGCCGGGCGGGGCCACCAGCCGTTGGCCGACTTCTCTTTGGACCATGACCAGCATGCGTTGGACCGCCGGCACCTTGTCGAGCAGGTCGGCGACCAGCGGGGTGGCCACGTTGTAGGGCAGGTTGGCCACCAGGGCCCAACCGGTCCCGGCACCTAGGAGCGCCGACCAGTCCAGCGTCATAGCGTCCGCTTCGACGACCCTCACCGGCGCGCCCGGTGCCCTGGCGGCCAGGACATCCTTAAGTACGGGCACCAGCCACCGGTCCCGTTCCACGGCGACGACGGAGGCCCCCGTCTCGGCTAGGGCCAGGGTGAGGGACCCCAGCCCGGCGCCGATCTCGACCACGTGGTCGCCCGGGCCCACCCCGGCCAGCCTGGCTATCCGCCGCACCGTGTTGGGGTCGGCGACGAAGTTCTGCCCGAGGGCCCGGCTGGGCGAGATGCGGTTGTCCTCCAAAAGGCGCAGCACCTCGGGCCGGGACAGCGTCACGGCAGACCGAAGACCTGCGCCGCCCCCAGCCAGGTCGCCTCCTCCACCGCGACCACGTCGATGCCCTTGACCGCCGCCACCGCCGCACCGACCAGCGGGACCAGGGCGGGGGAATTGGGCTTGCCCCGGTGCGGTACCGGCGCCAGGAAGGGCGAGTCCGTCTCCACCAGAAGACGGTCCAGAGGGCAGAGGGCCGCCGCGGCACGGATGTCGGAGGCGTTCTTGAAAGTGATGATCCCGCTGAAAGACAGCCACGCCCCCATGTCCAGGGCCTGGCTCGCCTCGGCCGGCCCCCCGGTAAAGCAGTGAAAGACGGTGCGCTCCGGCGTGCCCTGCGAGGCCAGGATGGAAAACGTGTCCTCCCAGGCCTCCCTCGTGTGCACCACGAGGGCGAGGCCGTGGTCTTTGGCCATGCCCACCTGGGCGGCGAAGGCCTCCCGCTGGGCAGGCCGGGGAGAAAAGTCGTAGTGGTAGTCGAGCCCGCACTCCCCGATCGCCACCAGCTTGGGCTGTCCCCGGAGCAACGGTCCCAGCGTGGCCACGCCCTTGCTGGCATCGTGGGGGTGCAGCCCGACGGTAGCCCAGACCCCCTCGTGGGTGGCAGCCAGAGCCAAGCCGGCCTCCGAGTGCTCGGCGTCGGTCCCGACCGTGACCAGGCGCGTGACCCCGGCCGCACCGGCCTCGCCGACCACCTCGGGGCCCAACCCCTCGTAAGGGACGTGACAGTGGCTGTCGCACCACACGGCCGTACTAAGCCTTGAGGCGGGGGAAAAGGGGCGCGCCCCGTTCGACGGCCACACCACCGGGGTAGCCCCCCCACTTGGCGGCGTCGGGAAGGTGGGCGTCGAGCGGCGAGCCGGCCATGCCGATGCGCCTCCAGATCTCCGCCGGCGCCCGGGTGAGAGCCGGGCTGGCCAGCACGGCCACTATGCGCAGGACTTCCAGGGCGTCACCGAGCACGGCGTCCACGGCCGGCCCGGGCTCGGCCCGCCACGGTTCGGCCGCCTCCAGGGCGGCATTGGCCGCCCGCACCAGGAGCCAGGCCGCTTCCAACGCCTCGCTGGGAGCCGGGCGGGCCCAGGCCTCGTCAGCCGAACGATAGACCTCCGCCGCCAGTTGGGCGAGGGGGCTGCCAGGTCGGGGAGCAGGGCCGGTACCACCGCACTTGGTTTGCACCACGGCACTCACCCGGGCCAGCAGGTTACCCAAGTTGTTGGCCAGGTCGGCGTTGTAGCGGGCAACCATCGCCTCGTACGAAAAATCTCCGTCCGGGCCGAACTGCTGGTCCCTCAAGAAATGGTAGCGGTACCCGTCCACCCCGAAAATGGGCACCAGGTCGGACGGTGCGATCTGGTTGAAGGCCGTCTTGGACATCTTCTCGCCGCCGACCAGCAAGAACCCGTGAACGGATATCCGATGAGGTGGGGCCATGCCCGCAGCCATGCAGAGCGCAGGCCAATAAACGCAGTGGAACCGGAGGATGTCCTTGCCGATCAAGTGATGGACGGCGGGCCACCATTCCGAAAAACGCTCCATATCCTCGCCGTACCCGACAGCGGTGGCGTAATTGATAAGCGCGTCGTACCAGACATAAAAAACGTGCTTCTCGTCCCAGGGCACCCGCACCCCCCAATCAAGCGAGGTACGGGTTACGGAAATGTCCTGGAGGCCGCCCTTGACCAGGCCGAGCGCCTCGTTGCGCTTGGCTTCGGGAGTTACCGCCCCGGGATTGTCCGTGTACCACTCGACAAGGCGGTCGGCAAAGGCGGACAAGCGGAAAAAATAGTTGCTCTCCTTCAGCAGTTCGACCGGCCGGTGATGGATCGGGCAAAGCCCGTCGACGAGGTCGTCCTCGACGTAATAGGCTTCGCAAGCCACGCAATAAAGGCCCTCGTACGTCCCCAGCGTTATCCAGCCGTTGTCGTAGGCGGCCTGCATGAGGGCCTTGACGGCGCGGTGGTGGCGGGGTTCGGTCGTGCGGATGTAGTCGTCGTTGGAGATGTCGAGGAGCTGCCACGCCTGGCGGAAGCGGGCGCTGTAGCGGTCCGCCTGCTCCTGAGGGGTGAGCCCGTTGGCCTCCGCTGAACGCTGGACCTTGAGACCGTGCTCGTCCGTCCCGGTAAGGAACATGACGTCCTCGCCCTTCAAGCGGTGCCAGCGGGCCAGGGCGTCAGCCGTGATCGTCGTATAGGCATGGCCTATGTGCGGTGAGTCGTTGACGTAGTAGATCGGGGTCGTGACGTAATAGCGGGCCACCTGGACAGGCTATCCGGGCGCCGGACCGGCCGAGGTCGGCCCGGCTTCGGGGGCGGGCCCTACCACCAGCACATATTCGCCCCGAGGTTTTACGTTGCGAGCACGCTCAGCCACTTGGGCGACGGGCCCTCTCCAGACTTCTTCGTGGAACTTGGTCAGCTCCCGGCACACGGCCACGGGCCGCGACGGGCCGCACGTAGCCGCCAGGTCGTCCAAGAGCCGCTGGGCCCGGTACGGGGACTCGAAAACGACCACGGCCCGGTCGGTCTCGCCCGCGATCGCGGCTAGGCGCTCAGCCCGGGCCCGGCCGGTACGGGGCAGGAAGCCCTCGAAGCACCAGCGGTCCGTGGCCAACCCCGAGACCACCAATGCCGTCAATGCCGCCGACGGGCCGGGGACGGCTTCTACGGGTATGCCCGCCGCCACCGCGGCCCGCACCAGCCGGCCCCCGGGGTCGCTCACCAATGGCGTGCCGGCGTCGGTCACCAGGGCGATGGTGGCACCGTCGTTCAGGCGCTCGATGGCCATGGCCGTGCTGGCCGCTTCGTTGAACCGGTGGTGGGAGACCAGGCGCGGGCCTTTTATGGAGGCATGGCTCAAGAGCTTCAGCGTCCGGCGGGTGTCCTCGCAGTAGATATAGCCGGCCGCGGCCAGAGCCTCGGCCGCCCGGGGAGAAAGGTCCCCCAGGTTGCCGATGGGCGTGGCCACGACCACGAGCCGGGGGGCGCCCTCAGGCTTCGACGGGCCCTCAGGCTTCGACGGGCCCTCAGACGTTGAAGCGGATCTCGAGGACATCGCCATCGGCGACCTCGTACTCCTTGCCCTCGACCCGCAATTTGCCGGCGTCCCGGGCTGCCGCCCAGGACCCGAGGGACAGCAGCTCGTCCCAGTGCACGACCTCGGCCCGTATGAAGCCGCGCTGGAGGTCCGAATGGATCACGCCCGCGCATTCGGGCGCCTTGGCCCCGGCCCGGAAGGTCCACGCCCTGCTCTCCTTGTCCCCGGTGGTGAAAAAGGTGCGCCGGCCGAGCAAGCGGTAGGCCGCCTGGGCGACACGAGGGAGCGCTCCCTCTCCCAGGCCCAGGCCCTCCAGCAGCTCCGCCCTGTCTGCTTCCGCCAACTGAGCCGCTTCCGCCTCGAGCTTGACGCTCACGCCCAGCACCTCGGCCGCACCCCCTAGTTCGTCGGTGACCGGCTTGGTGAACAAGCCGTCGTCGCCGGCGGCGTCCTCCCCCAGGTTGACCACGGCCAGCACCGGCTTGTTGGTGAGCATGAAGAAGGGGCGCAGGTGCTCCAGCTGCTCCCGGTCCAGATGGGCGCGGTAGAGAGGGGCCCCGTTAGCCAGGGCGGCGTGCGCCGCCTCCAGGGCGGCCACCTGGGCTTCGAGGGAGCGGTCCGCCCGGGCCGCCTTGCGCCGGCGTTCGAGCTGGGACTCGACCGTAGCCAGGTCGGCCAGCACGAGCTCGAGCTCCAGGATGCTCAGATCCTCCAAGGGATCGCTCCCCCCGACCACGTTGGGGTCCTCGAAAGCCCGCAGCACCAGGCACAGAGCGTCCGCCTCGCGTATGCCGCCGAGGAACCGGTTGCCGAGGCCCTCGCCCGTAGAGGACCCCGCCACCAAACCGGCTATATCGACGAGTTCGACACCGGCGTGCACGACCTTGCGCGACGAGCTCATGGCGGCCAGGGCGCCCAGGCGGGCGTCGGGGACCTGGGCTACGCCGACGCTGGTCTCGGTCGTCGAGAAGGGGTGGCTGGCAACCAGGGCCGAGCCGCCCGTCAAAGCATTGAAGAGGCTGGACTTGCCTGAGTTGGGCAATCCCACCAGTCCGATCCGTTCCACACCCAAAGGGTACTCGGGCTGGTCCGCCAACCCGGCGTGACAGCCAGGCTGAGGTACTGTCGATCATGGGTGCCGGGAGCATTTAATTGTTGGACCACTTCTTCCTCGACACTGTGGGGGCGCTGCGCGCCGCCCTTGACGAAAGCCTTCTTGAGCGCGCCGGTCAGGACGATCGTCTGGTTTACGATCTGTTCACCGGTGACCTCGTCTGGGAGACGTCCGTGAGCCTGCCCGGCGACGGGGACCCTCCCCGGGTCAACGCCGACTTGAGCATGGACTGGCAGATGTGGAGCCAGTCGGCCTGGCGGGCCGTCAGCGTGGGCGAGGCCGTCGACGATCCTCCCGAGATCGGCATCGAGATCGTGTTCCGGGTCCAGCGCCTGGCCCGCAGGCCCGCGCTCTCGACCGTCCTATCGGTACTGCCCGAGGAGAGCCCGGAGTTCGGGACGGACAAGCTGGTGCGCTCGGCCCCGATCATCGAGGAGAGCTACGAAGAGGTGGGCGCCGAACCGGAGATGGCCGCCGAGGTGGCGTACGAGGGCAGTTACCGGTTGCCGGTGCCGAGCCCTGAGGAGAGCGAGGCCAAGGAGGCCAGCCTCTTCCCGGGCTGGAGCGGTCCCCGTCTCAGCGCCGGCGACGCCCTGAGGTCGCGGTTGGGCCCGACCCGCCAGGTAAGCGAGGCGGCCCAGGAAACGCTTGGTGGCCTGGGGGCCTGGGTGGCGTCGACACTGGTGCGGCTGGCTGACCTTGACCTCGAGTACCTCCCGCCCATGGAGCCGGAGGAATAGGGACGCCGGTGGCTGGTGTAAGCGCCTAGAGGCCCAATAGGGTGGCCGCCGTGAGCAAACTCCCCCCCTACCGCTTACCCAGGAACGTCCTGCCCCGCCACTACGACCTGGTCTTCAAGCCCGACTTCGCCAGGGCCGGGTTCGACGGCGAGGCCGCCATCGAGGTCCAGGTGCAGGAGGCTACCGACAAGCTCGTCCTCAACGCCGCCGACCTGGAGGTCAGCGAGGCGCGGCTGGTCCAGGACGGTGGTGGGGGCGTCGAGGTGACGGTGTCTTACCGGCCCGAGGAAGAGCAGTTGGTGCTGGAGGCGTCCGAGCCGTTGGGGCCCGGGCCGTGGCGGCTGGATCTCCGCTTCTCGGGCCAGCTCAACGACATGCTGCGGGGCTTTTACCGCAGCAAGTTCCGGGCCAAAGGGGGCGAAGAGACCTGGCTAGCCGCGACCCAGTTCGAGTCCACCGACGCCCGGCGGGCTTTCCCGTGCTGGGACGAACCGGACATGAAGGCGACCTTCGCGGTGACCATCGTGGCCGAAGACGGCCTGACCGTCCTGTCCAATAGCCGCGAGGTTTCCTCAGAGGTCCTTGACGACGGCAAACGGCGCACCCGGTTCGCCCGCACCATGCCGATGTCGACTTACATAGTGGCCGTCGTCATCGGGCCTTTCGAACTGACCGAACCGAGGGAAGTCAGCGGCGTGCCCCTGCGGATCGGTTCCGTGCCCGGCCGCCGCGCCCTGTGGGGTCTGGCCGAGGGTGCAGCCGCGCATGCCCTTTCTTTCCTCAGCAACTACTTCTCGATGCCTTACCCGGCGGAC
>JBEKNX010000046.1:0-16620 GCA_049522375.1 Acidimicrobiales bacterium
GCGTGTCGTCGCCCATCGACGCCACCGGTTCGGCCCCGGTGCGCACCATCGGCTCGAAGACGAGGCGGATCTCCTCTTCGGTATAGCCGAACTGGCGCTGGAAGCTGACCAGTCGGGAGTACTGCGGCGTCAGGGCGCGGCGCAGCGGGAGGTCCTCGAGGTATATGCGCCTGGCCGCCAACCAGTCTTCGTACGGGTGCTCGCCGGCCAGGCCGTCCTTTATCTCCTCGTCGTCGACGATGCGCCCGGCGGCGGTATCGACCAGGAACATGCGCCCCGGTTGGATGCGGCCCCGCAGCACCACCTTCGAGGCGGGCAGGTCGAGGACGCCGACCTCGGACGCCATGACCACGAGGTCGTCGTCGGTCACCCAGTAGCGCAGAGGCCGGAACCCGTTGCGGTCCAACTGGGCGCCGACGACCGTGCCGTCGGTGAAGGCGATGGCCGCAGGGCCGTCCCAGGGCTCCATCACGCAGGCGTGGAACTGGTAGAACGCCCGGCGCGCCGCCGGCAGGTCCTCCTTGTTTTCCCAGGCTTCGGGCACCATCATCAGCACGGCGTGAGGCAGTGACCGGCCGCTCAGGTGCAGCAGCTCCAGCACCTCGTCAAAGCTCATCGAGTCGCTGCCGCCCGGTGTGACGATGGGGAAGATCCGCGACAGGTCCCCCGGGAACAGGCCGCTCGCCAGCATGGCCTCACGTGTGCGCATCCAGTTGCGGTTGCCCTGGACGGTGTTGAACTCGCCGTTGTGGGCGACATAGCGGTACGGGTGGGCGAGGGGCCAGCTCGGGAAGGTGTTGGTCGAAAAACGGGCGTGGGCCAGGGCCAGGCCCGATTCGAACCGCGGGTCGGAAAGGTCGTGGTAGAACCGCCCGAGCTGGGGGGCCGTCAACATCCCCTTGTAGACCAGGGTCCGGGCCGACAGGGACGAAAAGTAAAGGCCCGGGACCTCGTGCTCGGCCCGCTTGCGGGCCAGGTACGCCCGGCGGTCCAGGGCCAGGCCGCCCTCCCCCGCCGGGCCGGCCACCACCACTTGGCCGAAGGCGGGCATCACGGCGCGGGCGGCCGCCCCGGGCAGCCCGGCCTCCACGGGGACCGGCCGCCAAGCCAGGACCGACAAGCCTTCCTCCCGGGCCACGGCGTCGAAGCGGGCACGGGCGTCGTCAGCCTCGCCGGCGCCGGCGGGCAGGAAGGCTATCCCGGTGGCGTAATGGCCGGGCTCGGGCAGCTCTACGTCCAGGCAGGAGCGCAGGAAACGGTCCGGCACCTGCACGAGCAGGCCGGCCCCATCGCCGGTGGCGGGGTCGGCCCCCTTGGCCCCCCGGTGCTCGAGCTGGCACAGACCGGCCAGGCCCATTTCGACCATGGCGTGGCTCGGGCGGCCGTGAAGATGGGCAATGAAGGCGACCCCGCACGCATCGTGCTCGAACTCAGGCCGGTACAGGCCCGGCTCGTGGGGGCCCGGGCTGCCACCGACCGACCGGTCCAGGCCCGGGCGGGAACCAATTGTGTTCGGCATCGTCGACTGCGCCTTTCGGTTGTCTTGCAACTCTCGGGGTGCAGATCGGGACACCGTTGGCCCACCTGGCACGTACTGTCCTGACAATTATACCTGGGCCGCCCGCGGGCCTGCTGTTCCATACCCGCGCCGGGCCGCCCCGGCCCCTGGCGACCCATACCGGCCCGGCCCGGCCCCGGCTCTGGAGACCTCCCGGGGCCCGGGCTACCGGGCCGACTTCTGCGCCCCGGCCAGGTCGCCCCCATCGCCGGTCTCGGCGACGCCGGCCGGCCCCTCCGGCAGCCCGTCGCCAGCAGCCGGCGGGGCGGGGACGGCGGGGTGGTAGACGTAGCGCTTGCCCCGGGACCACGAAGCGACGGCGGCCACGGCGCAGCCCCCGGCGGCGAAGTCGAAGGCGGTGTGGAGGCCGGCCCCGAAGGGAGCAGCTATCAGGTGGGGGAAGAAGGAGCGGCCGAGCAGCGTCGCCGCCTGGGCCGGTCGCAGGCTCGCCAGCACCCCGGCGGGCAGCAGGTGGGCCATGGGGTTGTACCCGAGGAAGGCGGCGAACAGCGTGGACACCGGCGGCAGCCCCGCCACCCGGGCCGCCTCCACCCGGGGCACGCCCTCGGAAACCAGCCCGTGGGCCATGGTCTGGGGCAGGGTTCCCGACAGGCCGACGATCACCAGGGTGAAGAAGATGCCGATCGACAGGACCTGGGCCGAGTTCTGGAAGGTGGCGTTCATGCCCGAGCCAGCCCCCCGGTGCTGGGGCGGGAGGCTGTTCATGACCCCGGCCCGGTTGGGGCTGGCGAAAGCACCCATGGCCAGGCCGTTCAACAACAGCAACAAGGCGAACTGCCAGTATGGGAAGTTGATGGGGAGTTGCTCCATGAGCACGAAACTGATGGTGGCGACGACCATGCCCCCCGTGGCGAACGGCCGCGACCCGAACACGTCCGACAACATGCCCGATATGGGACCGGCGATCAGGAACCCGGCCGTCAGGGGCAGCATGTAGATGCCCGCCCACAGCGGGGTACGCGAGAAGCTGAAGCCGTGCTCGGGCAGCCAGATGCCCTGGAGCCAGATAATGAGCATGAACATGAGGCCGCCCCGGGCCACGGCAGCCAGGAAGCTGGACAGCACCCCGGCGGTGAAGGCCCGTATGCGGAACAGCCGCAAGCGGAACATGGGACTGGCGCTGGCCCGTTCGACAAAGCCGAAGGCGACCAGCAAGGCCGTACCGCCGGCTAGCTCGCCCAGCACGGTAGGGCTCGTCCAGCCCATGGTGTGGCCGCCATAGGGCTGTATCCCGTAGGTGATGCCGACCATGACCAGGATGAGCCCGACGGCGAAGGTGATGTTGCCCGGCCAGTCGATGGGCGCCGGCCGGCGGGGGGACGTGTCGTGCAACTTGTAGTAGGCCCACAGCGTGCCGGCCAGCCCGAAGGGCACCGAGACCAGGAAGATCAGGCGCCAGTCGATGGGCCCCAAGATGCCGCCCAGGACCAGGCCGATAAACGAGCCGCTTATCCCGGCCACGTTGTTGATCCCGAGCGCCAGGCCCCGCTGGTCCTCGGGGAAGGCGTCGGTGAGGATGGCGCTCGAGTTGGCCACCAGGAAGGCGGCCCCGACACCCTGGAAGACCCGCCCCACCACCAGGTACATGGCACCGGCCGGGCCCTTCAGCCAGTCCACCGTGAGGACCAGGGAAGTGAGGGTGTAGACGGCGAAGCCGAGGTTGTACATCTTCACCCGGCCGAACATGTCGCCCAGGCGGCCCAGGGAGACCACCAGGACGCTGCTCACGACCAGGAACGACAGGATCATCCACAGCAGGTAGAAGCTGTTGCCCGGCTGCAACGGGTCGATATTGATGCCCTTGAAGATGTCCGGCAGGGCGATCAACATGATCGACGAGTCGATGGTCGCCATGACGACGCCGAAGGTGGTGTTGGCCAGCGCCACCCATTTGTAGTTCTGCCCCCGTTCCTGCCGGCGCACCGCGGGCAACGGCGCGCTAGACGCGGACGGACCGGTAGGCGGGGACGACGCCGGCATTACCTGTCAACTACCCGCTATTTACCCGGTTACCCGGTTACCCGGTCGCGGGTACCTGGCCGGCCGGCCAGGCGGCGCGCAGCTTGGCCGCGCTCTCGCTCAGCGGCTCGGGCAGCACCCGGGCATCGGCCACCGCGGTCATGAAGTTGGTGTCCCCGGCCCAGCGGCCGAGCACGTGCATGTGGAAATGACCGGGGATACCGGCTCCGGCGGCCCGGCCCAGGTTGGCCCCCACGTTTATGCCATCGGGCTTGTAGGCGCGCTTCAGCGCCCTCACCGAGGCGGCCATGGTCGTCCACAGGTCGGCCGACTCTTCGGCGCTGAGGTCCTCGAGTTCGGCGACGTGCCTGGTCGGCACGGCCATGACATGGCCGCTCGTGTAGGGGTAGGCGTTGAGGATGACCAAAGCTCGCCCCGAGGGATGGCGCCAGACGATATGGGTCTCGTCATCGGGAAGCCCGCTGGCCAGGATGTCGCAAAAAACACACCCCTGGCCGTGCCCCTGGGCGCCCCCGCCGTTGATGGAGCCGGCGATGAACTCCGAACGCCACCCCGCCCACAGGCGGTCGAGGCCGGCCATGGTCGCTCAGTCCCCCGCCGCCAGGCCGGCACCGGCTTCGGCCCGCAACCTCTCGACGAGATCGGGCACTTTCACCCCCCGCTCGGGCCGCTCGCTCTGGCGGCTGTTGACACCGACGGTCCCGGCGGCCACGTCCTCGTCGCCGACGACGAGGACGTAGGGGATCTTTTCCAACTTCGCCCGTCGCACCCGCGCCCCCAGCGGCTCGTCGGCCGGCCACGTCCCGGCCCGGAAGCCGGCCGCCCGCAGCTGCTCGACGACAGAGGCGGCGTAAGCGTCATGGTCGTCCCGCACCGGCAGGACCTGGGCCTGCACCGGGGAGAGCCAGAGGGGAAAAGCGCCGGCATAATGCTCGAGGAGGATGGCAAAAAACCGCTCCACCGAGCCGAAAAGAGCCCGGTGGACCATGTACGGCTGGTGGCGACCATTGTCGGCGCCCACGTACTCCATGGCGAAGCGCTGCGGCATCTGGAAGTCCACCTGGATGGTCGAGACCTGCCAGCGCCGGCCGATGGCGTCACGCACGTGCACGTCGATCTTGGGGGCATAAAAGGCCCCCCCGCCCTCCGAGACCGTGTAGGCGATACCGGCACGCTCCATGGAGGCGCGCAAAGCCTCGGTGGCCCGGTCCCATTCCTCCAGTGACCCCAGGTATTTTTCCGGCCGGGTGGAGAGCTCGGCTTCGTAATCGGACAGGCCGAAGCGCTCGAGCACCCGCAGGACAAACGCCAGCAGGCTGGCCAGCTCGTCCTCCAGCTGCTCGCGGGCACAGAATATGTGGGAGTCGTCCTGGGTCATGCCCCGCACCCGCAGCAGCCCGTTGAGCACCCCCGAGCGCTCGAAACGGTAGACCGACCCGAACTCGAAAAGCCGCAGCGGGAGCTCTCGGTAGGAGCGTTGGCGGGACTTATAAATGAGGATGTGCATGGGGCAGTTCATGGGCTTGGGGTAATAAGTGGCCCCCTCCATTTCCATGGGGGGGTACATTCCCTCCGCGTACCAGGCCAGATGGCCCGATATCTCGAAAAGGGTGGACTTCGCCAGGTGCGGCGTGTACACGAACTCATAGCCGTGGCGCTCGTGCTCCTGGCGGGAGTAGTCCTCCATCAACTTGCGCACCAGGCCGCCCTTGGGATGAAAAACGGCCAGCCCGCTGCCGATCTCGGGCGGGAAATGGAACAAGTCGAGCTCGGTGCCCAGACGCCGGTGATCGCGCCGCTCGGCCTCCTGCACGCGCTCGAGGTGCTCCTCCAGGGCCGCCGCCGACTCCCAGGCGGTGCCGTAAATGCGCTGCAGTTGGGGACGGTGCTCGTCACCCCGCCAATAAGCCGCCGCCAGCTTGGTCAATTTGAAATGGCCCAGCTTCTTGGTCGAAGGCACGTGCGGTCCCCGGCACAGGTCGACGAAGTCCGGCCCGGGCCGGGGATTGCGGTAAATGCTCACTCCCCCGGCCCCGGCGCCCTCGGCGGCGAGCTCCTCTGGCGCGCCGCCCGCACCGGGCCGGGCGCCGACGCCCTCGATTATCTCCCGTTTGTAGGGCTGGTCGGCGAAGATCTCGAGGCCCTCGGCGATCGAGTGCTCCTCACGCACGAATTCTTGGTCCTCCGCCACGATCTCGTGCATCGTCGCTTCTATTCCGGCCAGGTCCTGGTCGGTGAAGTGCTCCCCCCTGGGCAGGTCGAAGTCGTAGTAGAAGCCGTCTTCTATGGCCGGCCCGATGGCGTAGCGCGCCCCCGGCCACAGCCGGGTGACGGCCTGGGCCATGACGTGGGCGGTGGAGTGGCGCAGGATGACCCGGCCTTCGGGCGACGACGGCGTCACCACGCTGACCCGGGCGCCGTCGGGCAACGGGCAGCCGAGGTCCCGTTCGGACCCGTCCACCACCACGGCTATGGCCGCCTGGGCCAGCTTGGGCCCGATCGAAGCCGCCAGTTGGGCGCCCGTCGTCCCCGCCGGCAACTGACGGACGGACCCGTCCGGCAGGGTCAGGGAGATGAGGCTCGCATCAGCGGGCGTTCCAGTGGGAGGCATCGCGCCCATGATAGGAGCCTGCCACCTGGGCCGCAGCCTGCCAGGGTAGGGCTGGGGGCCAGGTCGGCGCTAAGCGCGACGGCTGGCCACGAAGACAGGGATATGGCGGTCGGTCTTCTTCTGGTACTCGGCGTAGGGCGGGTAGGCGGCCACCGCTCGTTCCCACCAGCGTGCCCGTTCGTCGCCGCTGACTTCATGGGCCTCGAAATCGAAGGCCTGCGGGCCGTCCTGGATCATCAGCGCCGTGAGGTCGGCTATCAAGTTGTTGTACCAGACCGGGTTGTCGGGCGCGCCGCCTTTGGACGCCACCAGCGCGTACTCGCCACCGTGCTCGACGCGCATGAGGCCGAACTTGCGCAACTTCCCTGAGCTCCCGATATCCCCAGCTTGTAGGAGCTACCAGTAAAGCTCTTGGTGGCGGTGAACGACACCGAATAGGTCACGTCGGTGGCGCCGGCGGCGCGCCAGCTGAGTGTGACGCTGGGGGCAGCCGAATTGCCCGACTGGACGGGGACGCTGACGGGCAACGGGTCGGAGGAGGTCCACAGCCGGGCCGTCCCCGGCCGAGCGTTGCTGACTCCCTCCACCAGGACCGCCAACCGGTCGCCGGCGGCGATGTCGGACGACGTCAGCAGGACCGCGGGCGGGAAGGTGGCCATGGGCCCCGACACTGAAACGGTGCTGACGGCGCCGAAAGCGGCGCTGGAAGTGTCCACGTTCTCCACCGTGGGCCGACGCAAGCGCTATCGCTCCCGAGGATGGTCCCGCAATTGTAGCCGGAACGAGGACGGCCATTAGCACCACGACGACTGTGGCGCGGCTGAGGCAGGGTCCAGCTGGGCGGGTAAGCGTCCCTTTTCGTTTGCTCCTCCTGTAGCTGAACTTGTGCGGACAGGCCATCGTGGGACCGCTCCGCTTGCTTAGAGACCCCGGGCAGGAGTATGGCAGATGCTCGGCCTGCTATCACCTAGGGATTTCCCTAGGTGATAGGGCCGTGGCGCCGGGCACCCGCCTGCGCGGGGCGGTGGGGCCGGGTTAGAGGACGACCCCGAGCAGCGCGGCGGCGGCCACTTTTTCCCGATCGGCGCCCCCGGCGGCGCGGTCGATGGCGGCCAGCGCCTTTGGAGTGTCGAGGTCGTCGTCGAGAGCGGCCCTCACGTCATCGATGACGTCGCCCCCCGAGCACCGCCGCCCGCCCGCGTCCAGCGCTCCCGAGGCCGGGGCCGCAGACCCTCCGCCTTCGGCCCGCCACAGGGCCAAGCGCTCAGTGGCCTCGGTGAGCAGGCGCTCCTCCCACTCCCAGTCCCGGCGGTAACGGTGGGCCAATATGGCCAGGCGGATGGCCGCGGGCTCCCAGGCCTTCAGCAGGTCGCGCACGAACACCAGGTTCCCCAGGGACTTTGACATTTTTGTCCCCTGGTAACCGACCATGCCCGTGTGCACCCAGTGACGGGCCAACGGTTCCCCGGTGGCGGCAGAGGACTGGGCGGCTTCGCACTCGTGATGGGGGAATATCAGGTCCGAGCCGCCGCCGTGCAGGTCGATGGTGAGGCCGAGCTCTCTTATGACCAGGGCCGAGCACTCGATGTGCCAGCCCGGCCGCCCCGCCCCCCACAGCGAGCTCCACGCCGGCTCGCCCGGTGCCGAGGGCTGCCAGAGCACGAAATCGAGGGGGTCGGCCTTGTTGGGGTCGTCGGGCTTGCCTCCCCTTTCCCGGGCCAGTTCGAGCATCTGTTCACGCCCGTAATGGCTGAGCGAGCCGAACGCCGGCCAGGACGACACATCGAAGTACACGGCACCCCCGGCCTGGTAGGCATGGCCGCTGTCCAGGACCATCCCAATGAAACCGAGGATGTCGGGGATGGCCGAGGTGGCCCGGGGCTCGCTTGCCGCCGGTAGGAGGCCCAACGCCTCCATGTCAGCGGAAAAGCTCGCCATTTCCTCGGCCGCCAGGTCGAGGTAGTAGACGCCGAGCTCGCCGGCCTTGCGCAGGATGTCGTCGTCGACGTCGGTGACGTTGCGCACGAGCACCGTCTGGTAGCCCATGTCCCGCAGCCGCCGCTGCAAGACGTCATAGGCCAGATAGGTGGCGGCGTGGCCCAAATGGGCGGAGTCGTACGGAGTTATCCCGCAGGTGTATATCGTCACCTTGCCGCCGGGCCCCGCCGCCGGCTCGAAGGGCACGATCTGCCTCTTGGCCGTGTCGTAGAGGCGCAGCGCCGTCACGCTCAGACGATACCCGTCACCCGCAGCGAGGCGTGAGTCTTGTAGCGGCGGTTGATCTCGACGAGGCAGGCCGTGAGGGCCTCGACGGCCAGGGCCGACCCCAGGCCGCCGACGTCGACGCCATGCAGGCCCGGGATCAGGCCGACCACGCGGATCACCTCGTCGGTCACCGATGGCACGTCCGAAAAGACCATGACGTCGGCCTCCGGCTCATAGCTGGGATCCCCGAGCGGGCCGGCTGGCAGGTGGTGAAAGGCGCCCGCCACGTGAGTGGCCGGGATGACCCGGGAGAGCGCCACCGCCACCGAGCCCGTGTACGGCAAAAGGGGCACCACCCGGTCGCCCCAGCGCACCATGGCGTTCACCATCGTCACCAGGATCTTCCCCGACAGCTCGTCGACGAGCCCACCGACGGTGTTGACGGCGCCCTCCACCGGCGTGGCCAGCACGACGAGGTCGGCCTGCGCCGCGACCTGGTTGGTAGCCGGGACCAACGTGAGGTCATAACCGGTCCAGCGTTTGGTGATCTCGTCCACCGCCTCGGCCGCCCTCTCCTCGGTGCGGGAGCCGAGCACGACCTCCACGCCGACGGCAGCCAAACGAGCGGACACAGCCGACCCGGCTGCCCCCGTACCACCTAGAACGCCTATTTGCACCTCTAGAGCCTTGCACCTTTGCCGCCCTGATGGCGAACTCCGGCACCCAGCTTTGCTGGTACCTTCGCCAAAGTGAGCTCATCAACGCCGACGGGGACGGCCGGCGCCACCGTCGACAGCCTCCTCGCCTTCCTCACCACATCGTGCGTCTCGTGCCGGGGGCACTGGGAAAAAATGGCCGCCGCCCCGCTCGATCTGGCGGCGGGAGCGCGCCTGGTCGTGGTGACGCCGAGCCGCTCCATGGAGGACGAGATCTTGGCCCTCCGCATGACCCCGGCCGGCGCCTACCTGCACATGAGCTCGGACACCTGGTTCATGTACGGGGTGGGCCAGGCCGGCACGTTCGTCCTCGTCCGCAGCCCCCTCGACGGGCCACCCCCCTGGGCCGAGGCCGGCCAGGTCCTGGGCTCGGCCGTTGCCTCCGACCTGGGCCAGCTCCCGGACCTGGTCCGCAGCTGGCGTCGCCGGGCGCCCTCGGTGACGGGCACCGGCGGTGTCCCCGGCGCCCCCGCCCACTGAACCGATGGGCAGGGCCGGCGGGCCCGGACCGAGCCCGTTCAGGAGCTCTTGGCCCTCCGCAGGACCAGGCCGCGGACGAAGGCGGCCTGGCCGATGTGCTGGAACTCGTCCTCGACCACGCTGACCAGGCGCACGCCCAGGGTGACGGGCGGGTCCCAACGCCGGTCGACTACCCGGTCGAGGTCGCCGGCGCTCACACCCTTCACGAACTCGAGCGTCCGGCGGGACACGGCGGCGCGGTAGCCACGGAGAAGGTCGGCGCTCACCTTCACCTGCGCCACCTCCTCACTGTTGTGGCCGTAGCCGTGGGCGGCCTTGTCGAACGGCAACCCGAAGCGCTCGAACCATCCCTCCGCCGTCCACGCCTGTTCGGTGCCGGCCACGTCGCAAACGTGGTCGTCTTCGACCCGGGTCATGTGCCAGACCAGCCAGGCGATCGAATTGGCCTCGGCGTCGGCCCGGAACGTCAGCTCGGCCTCACCGAGGCCTTCCAACGTGGCGTCGACGCCCTCTTTTATGCGCGTGAAAGCGTCCACGAATATGTCAGCGATGTCCACGTCTATCCTCCTCTGCCACCGGTGCCTCCTCTGCCACCCGCAAGGCCCCCTTGGGGACCGGCGGGACCGGACCGGGCCTTGGTGGGCAAGGCTACCCATTGGCGGGCGATGACTAGGACTACAGGTTCTGCGAAGATCGAGGGCGTGTCAGACGAGTGGTACATCCAGCCCAACGGGCCCCTCATCGGTGACGTCGAGGTCTACGGTTCAAAGAACGCCGTCACCAAGCACATGGTGGCGGCCATCCTGGGCGATGGGCCGAGCACCATCACCAACGTCCCCGAGGTCGGCGACGTCCAGATAACGGCGAACATCCTGCGGGCGGTCGGGGCCGGGGTCACCCAGGAGAACGGCAAGCTGGAGGTCACTCCCCCCGAGCAGGCCAAGCCCGAGGTCCCCCTTTCTTTCACGGGCCTCAACCGCATCCCCGTGCTCATGCTCGGGCCATTGCTGCACCTGACGGGCGAGGCTTTCGTGCCCATGGTGGGCGGCGACCGCATAGGGGGCCGGCCCGTCAATTTCCACGTCCAAGCCCTGCAAGCCTTCGGGGCCGAGGTGGACGTCACCGAGGACGGCATACGGGCCCGGTGCCGCCGCCTGCGGGGCGCCATCATCGAGCTGCCCTACCCGAGCGTGGGCGCTACCGAGTCGGCCCTGCTGACGGCGGCCCTGGCCGAGGGCAAGACCGTCATCCGCAATGCGGCCACCGAACCTGAGGTGCTCGAGCTGGCCCTGTTCCTCCAGCGCATGGGCGCCCGGATCGAGCTCTCCCCCGACCGCCGGGTCGTCATCGAAGGGGTGGCCACGCTGAGCGGGGCGCAAACACGCCTGCAAGGTGACCGCAGCGAAGCCTTTTCCTACCTGGTGGCGGGGTTGATCACCCGGGGCGCGGTGCGCGTCATCGGCTGCGGGCAGGACCGATTGGTCACGGCCATCACCACCCTGCTGCGCATGGGCGCCCAGGTGCGCATCGACGAGTTCGGCATCGCCGCGTTCGCTCCCGACGGCCTGCACGCGGCGGCCGTTTCCACCGACGTTCACCCCGGTTTCATGACTGACTGGCAGACGCCCCTGATGGTGCTCTTCACCCAGGCCGAAGGCGTGTCCGTGCTCCATGAGACCGTCTACGAAGAGCGCTTCGTCTACGTGCCCGCCCTAAAGGCCATGGGCGGCGAGATCGGGCTGTTCGCCACCTGCCTGGGCGGCCCCGCCTGCCGCTTCCACGACACGAGCTACCTCCATTCGGCCGTGGTGAGAGGCCCGTCCAAGCTGCAGGGCGCCGAGGTGGACGTGCCCGACGTCCGGGCCGGGTTCTCGAGCGTCATCGCCGCCGCGGCCGCCTCAGGTGCCACCGTGCTGCACGGGGTACGCCACCTCGAACGGGGCTACCACCGCCCGGCTGACCAGCTCCGCTCGCTCGGGCTCCTGCTCGAAGAGCGCTGAGCCATCGACGACCGCCGCCATACCAGCGGCCCGTGAACGACAGGGCCACTTACGGCTTTACCAGCTGCCGTTAGCCTCAGGGCCCTTAACGACAGAGCCGTTAACGACAGAAGGGCCGGCGAACGCCGGCCCCTCTGTCTAGCTCAAGGAGCGAGAGGGGGGGCCCGCTCCGAACAAGGTCCTTGTATGGCAGGGAGAGCCACGAGGACACTTGCAAGATTAGCGGCCCCAGCGGATCACTCCCATAGGTATGGCGAAAAACCGGTATCTCTATCAGAGATCAACGCCCACCAGCACGGGTTCGGGCTCCAGGAGGACCCCGAACCGCCCAAGCACTCCCTCCCGCACGGCACGGGCGAGAGCCAGGAGATCGGCCGTGGTACCGCGGTCGAGTGCGGTCAGGGCCAGGGCGTGCTTGGCGGAGATGGCGGCGCCCCCTAGGCGGTACCCCTTGGCAAAGCCGGCTTTTTCGACCAACCAGGCGGCCGGTACCTTGGTGCCCGCAGGAGCCGGGAACGTCGGCACGTCCGACGCCATGTCCATCAGGCGAGCCAGTCGGGCGCTGTCCAGGACGGGGTTGGTGAAGAAGGAGCCGGCGCTGCGGGTATCGGGGTCGGCGCCGTCCAGCACCATGCCCTTGCTCCGGCGTAGGTCCAGTACGGCCTGCGCCACCAGCTCCAGCGGCGCGTCCTGGCCCAGTCCCCGGCCCAGGTGCCGGGCCAGTTCGGCGTAGCGCAGAGGCCGCGACCGGGCCGAAGGTTGCAGCCGGAAGGCGACTTCGGTCACCACGTAGCGGGACCGCCTCTTGAAAATGCTGTCCCGGTAGGCAAAACCGCAATCGGACGGGGCCAGGTCCTGGGCGGCGCGCCCGTGCCGGTCCCAGACCTTTACTCCTACGATCGTCTCCGCCACTTCTTGGCCGTAGGCGCCCACGTTTTGCACCGGCGCCCCGCCGGCCAGTCCCGGGATGCCGCTCAGGCACTCGATGCCGGACAGCCCTTCGGCGACGCAGAAGCTGACCAGGCTCGACCAGTCCTCCCCCGCTCCCACCCGGACCAGGGCCCCGTCGCCGTCGCGCTCAACGTGGACGCCCTTGATGCCCACGCGCACGACCGTGCCGGGGAACCCCTCGTCCGAGACGACGAGGTTGCTACCTCCCCCGAGCACCAGCACCGGGCGGCCAGCAGCGTCGGCGTCGTCGAGGACGCCCCGCAACGAGGCCACGTCGTCCACCTCGACCAGCAGCTCGGCCGGCCCACCTAGGCGGAGGGTCGTCCATTCCGACAGCGGAGCGGCTCGCAGCCCGGCGTTGGGCGTCCCGCAGCTCGTCCGGGTCATGGCAGGTGCCGTTGAGCCTAGCGGCCTGAGCTTGGCCCGAACAGCCTCTGGGCTCGGCACTGAACAGCCTCTGAGCTTGGCAGTGATATGGCAGTCGATATCCTGGGGTCACTGTGCAGCAGTTGGAGCAGGAGGTAAAGCTCGAGGTCGAACCGGGCTGGGCCTTGCCGGACCTCACGGGCCTGTTCCCCGGTGTCAGGGCCGTGCCCATGCCTGCGCTGGCCCTCGACGCCGTCTACTACGACACCGCCGGCTCCCACCTGGCCAAACGCCACATAACGCTGCGCTTCCGCCGGGAGGCAGAGGCCGGCACCGCCGGGACGACCAGAGCTGGCAATGGCCGGGCCACGGGCATTTGGACCATAAAACTGCCCTCCTCGACGCCGTCCGACGGGACGGTCCTCGTCCGCACCGAGCTGACGTGGCCGGCGGTCGAAGGCAAAGGCGACGGCGGCGACGGCGGCGACGCTCGCCCGCGCCAGCGACGTCGCCGCCCGGCGGGCCCGCCTCCGCTCCCGCCTCATCCTGAAGCGGCCCGGTTCCTCCAGGCGGTGACGCTGGGGCTCCCCCTAGTGCCGGTGGCCCAGCTGAGCACCACCCGGGAGAGGACCGAGCTACGGACCTCCGACGGCCGCAACCTGGCCGAGATAGACCACGACAGCGTGACCGGCCGGGCGCTGCCACCGCCCGGCGAGGCGCCTACCGGCGCCGGCGGCGGCCCCGGTGCCGACCACGAGATCCGCTTCGTCGAGCTCGAAGTCGAGCTGGCCGAGGGCAGCGCTCAAGAGGTCCTCGACGCGGTGGCGCACAGGCTCCGCCTGGCCGGGGCGCGGCCCAGCGCCCGGCAGAGCAAGCTGGCCACGGTGCTCCGCATGGCCTCCCTGGCCTCGCCGGCCTTGCCGGGGTTGACCCCAACGTCCGACGGCACGCCCGAGCGACGAGGTCGCGGCGCCCGCCGCGCCCACGCCCTGATGTCCGACGCCCTGTCCGAGCAGGCCCGTGAGTGCCTGGACGCCGTCTTGGACCATGACCCCGCCATCCGCCTGGGCGACCCCGACCCCGAGCACGTCCACCAGGCCCGGGTGGGCGCCCGGCGCCTGCGCAGTGTCCTGCGCTCCTTCGCGCCGTTGGTGGCCACGCCCCTGGGCGAGCTCGACGGCACCCCCGAGACGTGGTTCGCCGAACTGCGTGACGAGCTGAAATGGCTGGGCGGGGCGCTCGGCGCCGTCCGTGATGCCGATGTGCGCCTCCAGGGCCTGGTAGAGGAGTGCTCGGCGCTGCCCTCGGCCGACAACACGGGCGCGGCGACCTTACTGGCGGCGGCCGAGGACGACCAGCGCCAGGCGCACGATGCGTTGCTCGAAGCCATGGCCACCGAGCGTTACGTGGAGCTGTTGCGGTCTTTGGACGCCCTCGCCTCTGAGGCCTGCCCCCCGCCCGGCCAGCTCCAGGGCGGGCCGGTACCGGGGCCCCAGCCCCCGGGACGCCGGGTGCCGACAGGCTTGTCGGCCCGATTGGCCCAGCCCGCTGCGAGCGGCCTGCCCGCCCTCGCCCTGCACCAATGGCGGGCGGTCCGCAAGGCCGTACGAGGACTGGGCGATGAGCCACCGGACACCGCTCTGCACCAGGTGCGCATCCAGGCCAAGCGCCTGCGCTACCTGTCGGAGGTGGCCGCCCTGTTCGTAGCGCCCGCCGCCCACCGCGACGCGGCCAAACGCACGGGCAAAGCCGCCGCCCACCTGCAGGACGTGCTCGGCGAGCTGCACGACGCCGCCGTGAGCGAACAGTGGCTGCGTAGCGGCTCGACCCGCGTCCCGAGCCGCACCAGGACGGCGGTCGTGTTCGCCTCCGGCCTGGCCGCCGGTGAACTGGTCGCCCGCGCCCAGCAACGCCAACGGGCACTGCGCAAGAAATGGCCGGCGGCGTGGGCGCCGCTGGGGAGCCGGGAGCTGCACGCCTGGATGCTCACGTGAGCGCCCGGCCCCAGCTGGTGGCCGGGAGCCCGCCCCCCTCCGGGGACCAGCCGGAAAAGGCCCAGGCCGGGATGGCCGCCACTCACCCCGGGCTCGGCCTCGCCGTCGTCATGCTCGGCGTGCTCATCACCGCCGTCGACACCACCATCGTCGTGCTCGCCCTGCCCGAGATCGAGCGCGGCCTGCACGTGGCGCTCAATTCTGTGATCTGGGTGGTCATCGGTTACCTGCTGGTCATCACCCTGCTAGCCACCCAGGTGGGGCGCCTGGGAGACATGTTCGGCCGGGTGCGCATGTACGAGGCGGGCTTCTTGGTGTTCATCATTGGCTCCGCCCTGTGCGCGCTGGCCTGGGACCAGAGCTCCATCGTCGGCTTCCGCATCCTCCAGGGGATCGGTGGCGCATTGATGACCGCCAACAGCGGTGCCGTCATCGCCGACCTCTTCCCTCCCGAGCGGAGGGGAAAAGCGTATGGCTACAACGCCGTCGGTTGGAGCATCGGCGCCGTCGTGGGCATAGTCGTCGGCGGCGCGATGGTCACTTACCTTTCGTGGCGCTGGATCTTCTGGATCAACGTGCCCATCGGCGCCTTCGGCGTCGCCCTCGCCTTCCGGGTGCTGAAGGACACCGGCCGGCGGACCAAGCACCACCTCGACCTGATTGGGATGGCTTCTTTGGGCCTCGGGTTGTTCGGGGTCCTGTGGGCTATCACCCGCCTGGCCACCTCCTCCTTCGACACCGTCACCACCAGCTTCCTGATCGGAGGCGTCGTCTGGGTGGCCGCCTTCGCGCTGATCGAGCACCGTCGCGCCGAGCCGATGCTCAACCTCTCGCTGCTGAGCGTGCCGACGGTCACGCCGACACTGCTGGCTTCGCTGTTCCAGGGGCTCGCCAATTTCTGCGTGCTGTTCCTCGTGATCATGTACCTCCAGGGCCCCCGGGGCCTGACGCCGATCCACGCCTCGCTGTTGCTGGTGCCCGGGTACGTGGTGGGCAGCGCCGTCGGCCCCATGGCCGGCCGGCTGGCCGACCGTCGCGGCCCCGTGCTCCCCGCCACCGCCGGCCTCGCCCTCCAGGTCGTGGCCCTCCTGGTCTACTCGCGCCTGTCGGTCGGTACCGGGCTGTGGGTCGTGGTCCTGGCGAGCGTGCTCAACGGCGTCGGCGCCAGCGGGTTTTTCCCGGCCAACACCACGGCCCTTATGCGGGCCGTAAAGCCGGAGGTGTTCGGGGTAGCGTCCGGGATGCTGAGGACCTTTGCCAACATCGGCATGGTTTTCTCGTTCTCGATGGCTATCCTCGTCGCCTCGCGGTCCATCTCACGAGGGTTGGCGTTCGCCATATTCGTAGGGACGGCCAAGCTGCACGGCAAGCTGGCCGTGGCGTTTACCACCGGTCTTCACACGGCCTTTTACACATCTATGGGCGTAATGGTGCTGGCCGCGGCGTTCTCGGCGACCAGAGCAGCACGGCGCCCGGCGCCGGTAGGGCCGGGCCAACCACGGGCACAGGCAACGGCGCCGGCGCGGTAGGTGGGTGCATAGTTGAACGCTCTTGACCCCCTGGACGCGTCTGTCCCGAACGCTTCACTCTCACCAAGCCGGCCCGCAGGGCCGGGGTAAAGTGACGGCCCGCCCGGGCCGCATACCCTGAGAAACATGAGCCGCCTCCGGCGTCTCACTACCGCCTCGCTCGCTCCGCTCGCTCGTTGGTGCCGGGAGAGCAGTCCAGCCGACGCGGC
>JBEKNX010000047.1:0-16518 GCA_049522375.1 Acidimicrobiales bacterium
CGAGCGACCAGATGCAGCTGAACGCCACCGGGAGGGTGATTATGAAGGCGATCGACCCGCTCCAGCGGTGCAGGATGGCGGCCCATGCGGGCGCCGGGCCGGCCCGGGGGAGGTGGCCCCACATCCACAAGGCCGTAAGCAACTGCACGATGAGCAGGGACACCGCCGCCGTGGTGAGCCAGACCTTCATCTGCAGGATCCCCGAGAAACCCAAGGTTGTCAACGGGCGCCCGCTCGGCGTGTGGAGCTTGGCGTAAAGCCCTATCGAAAGTGCGACCGCCGCACCGATCAGGAACAGGATGGCCATACCGGCCCGTTTCTTCGTCGAGACCACCGCGGTCGCCGTCGACATCCTGGAACTCCTTCTCCCCGAAACCGAAGGGGGCTCAGCCCAACGGGCCGCTGACTTACCCTGGCGGCCTAATTTACCGTGGCCGGTCGGGCGCGGCGTGGAAAAGCCGAGCTCCTGCCCACCGGGCGGACAGCTTCAGTAAGCAGCCCGGGCGGCCGGGGGCCCGGGGCGGACAGCTTCAGTAAGCAGACAGCCCGGGCGGCAGGGGCGCTCGGCCGGCCAATGCCAGCAAGACCGCCTGTCCGTCGCCCTTCTTGACCAGGCGCCCGGTGAGGAACCTCAGGCTCTCCACGAGGGCGAGAGGGGGAGCAGCCAGTTCGAGCCCTAGGGCGCCGGCGACGTCGAGGCCGTGGACGGTGAGCTCCGCGATGCGCGACGGGAGGTAAACGCCCAGGGCCATCGTCCCCGCCGGGCTGCCGACGGTGGCGTTGGCCGGGGTCCTTTCCATCAGGGCAATGGCTCGCTCGGACGCCGCCACCACCGCCCGGACGGGATCGGTCGCCAGGGCCGCCACTGCTTCCCGGCCCCGCTCCGCCACCGCCTCGTTGCTGAAGTAGCTGCTGCCCGCCGGTTCCGGAGGCCGTGGCCGCAGAAGGTACTCCTCCAAGGTTGTGTGCGCCCGGTTGCCGTGCGCAACCAGTTCGAGCAGGTCCCAGTCGCCCAACCCGCCCTGCTGCCATGCCGGCGCCGGGACCAACCCGACGGCCTCGGCGAAAAAGCGCGACGCCAAGCCGAACGCCAGCACCAACGGTCCTTCCATGACGTCCTCCTGTACCTTCTCGTTTCTTCCTGGGCTCGTGTTTTTCCTCGCCGGCGACCGGCCCGACGGGCCCGGTCTACCATGGCTCGTACGGACCACGATGCCAAGCCGTCGCGAGGGGTGACCCGGAGCAGGCCGGCCCGGCCCGCCGGCCCCAGGGCGCGCTCGGTCCGGGCGGCGGCGATATGCGCCTTGGCCGTGGCCTTGCCTCTGCCTCCCGTACTCGCCCTGGCTCTCCCCGCCGCCGCCAGCCCGCTCCCGGGAGCGCCGGGCTGCCAGATATTCCCCACGGACGACGTCTGGAACACGCCGGTGGCCAACCTCCCCGTCGACCCCCGGTCCGCCCAGTACATCGCCGCCATCGGCCCCGGCGCCTCGCTCCACCCCGACTTCGGCCAGGGGGACTGGGACGGCGAGCCGATGGGCATCCCCTACAACGTGGTCCCCGGCACCCAGCGCGCGGTCCCGGTCCACTTCATGTACGCGTCCGAGAGCAACCCCGGGCCCTACCCCATCCCGCCCGGCGCCAAGATCGAGGGCGGCCCGTCCAGCACCGGGGACCGCCACGTCATCGTGGTGGACACGGGCAACTGCACCGACTACGAAATGTGGGCCTCCTACCCTGAGCACGGCGGTACGTCCTGGCAGGCCGGCTCGGGGGCGGTGTTCCCGCTCACCTCGGACGAGCTGCGCCCCGCCAGCTGGACTTCCGCCGACGCCGCCGGCCTTCCCATCCTGCCCGGGCTGGTACGGGCGGACGAGGTGCAGGCCGGCCTGATCGACCATGCCGTCCGGGTCACGGTGCCCTGCACCGACAACCGTTACATCTGGCCCGCCCGGCACGAGGCCGGCCAGGCCGACGCCAACTGCCCGCCCATGGGTCTCCGGTTGCGCTTGAAAGCCAGCGTCGACATCTCTCAGTTCCCGAGAATGGACCGGGTCATCCTCCAGGCCCTCAAGACCTACGGCATGATCGTGGCCGACAACGGCTCACCCTGGTACATCACCGGCGCCGGCAGCAACTACTGGGACAACGACACACTGCACGAGCTGGGCGAGATCACCGGCAGTGACTTCCAGGCGGTCGACGAGTCCTGCCTGGAGGTGTCGCCCAGCTCGGGCGTGGCCGACCCGGCCCATTGCTGACCGGCCCATTGCTGACCCGGCACACCGTGGGGCCCGACCGAGAATGAACACCCGGGACCGGGAACACGCCACACTCTGTTTCGGAAGGACCGGGGACCGAGGCGCGGTGGAGGAAACGTTTTACCCTTGGGACCTCACGGTTCGAAGGTTCGTAAAGGAAGGGCTGCCGACGGCCCTTGCCCGCGCCATCCTGGACGCCACGCCCGGCTCCCCACCGGAGAAGTACCTTCAATCAGCCCGCTTCGAGGGCGTGTTGGACTACGAGAGTTGGCTCGGGTTCGACGCCGTCAGGAGGGTGGCCTTCACCCTGCCATGGCGCGGCCTTGAGGTACAGGTCCTCGATGACACGGAGGACCACACCCTGTACCGCGACGAAGGCGGGCGGGTGATCGACCTGCACAAGTGGAGTGGGGTCGAGGTGAACGACACCTATGCGCTGACACGAGCGGAGGATTGGCCCGAGCTGGAAGAGCTGGCCCGAAGAGAGGAGGTGACTTATTACGGTGCGGACGCTATCGAGGCGATATACGGGCCGCTTCGGGACGGCCAAGCCCGGGGCGAGTACTCCGTCCGGCTGCATATCGAAGGTTTCTACTGGACCCCCAGAGAGCTCATGGGCACCCAAGGGTTGTCATATGCGTTTTACGACGCGCCCGATCTTGTCCATCGGGTCAACCAGTTTGCCCTGAGCGTGTTCAAGAAGCACCTGTGCCAGGTGCTGGAGGTGCTGCCTGCGGACGTGCTTTACGTCCAGGAGGACATCAGCGGTACGAACGGTCCTTTGATCTCGCCGCGGATGTTCGACCAGTTCGTTGCCCCGTACTATCTGGAGTTGGTGCCGATGCTCCGCCGCCTGGGGGTTCGGCACATATTGGTGGACACAGATGGCGACTTCCGGCGCTTGATACCCAACTTCATGAGCGTCGGCGTAGACGGGTTCTTACCCATGGACGTGAACGCAGGAATGGACATTGTGTCGGTCCGTCAGGAGTACCCCCGGCTACAGTTCATCGGTGGCTTCAATAAACTGTGCATCGCGGACGGTCAGGAAGCGGTCGACCGGGAGTTCGCGAGGCTTCTTCCTGTTATCCGGCAAGGTGGTTATATTCCGGGAGCTGACCACCAGGTGCCACCCAGTACGTCGCTAGGGGACTACCGGTACTACATTGCTCGCTTAGGGCAGGTCATGAACGAAGCCGGGACCGGCTCAGTACCTGACGGGCCCCTGGACGGGGTGTCTTAGCAAACCTGCCGGGCCCTGTTACCTGTTGCGGGGGAACCCGAGGTCGACAGAGCTGGAGGCCGGGTCGGGCCAGCGGGACGTGACGACTTTGGTCCGGGTGAAGAAGCGGATCCCGTCCGGGCCGTACATGTGGATGTCACCGAAAAGCGACGCTTTCCAACCCCCGAAGCTGTAAAAGCTGACCGGTACCGGGATCGGGACGTTCACGCCCACCATCCCGACCTGGACGTCCCTCTCGAAGCTCCGGGCCGCCCCGCCGTCGCGGGTGAATATGGCCACGCCGTTGGCGTATGGGTTGGCGTTGACCAGGGCCAGCGCCTCGTCGTAGGTCGCCACCCGGACCACCGACAGCACGGGGCCGAAGATCTCGTCGTCATAAACCGGGCTGCCCGGCTTCACGTCGTCGACCAGCGTGGGGCCGAGGTAGAAGCCGGGCCCCGGGGGCGCCGACTCCCGGCCGTCGACCACCACGCGGGCCTGGCCCAGAGCCTCGGGCTGCAGGTAAGCGGTCACGCGTTGCTGGTGCTGGCGGGTGACCAGCGGCCCCATCTCCGACGCGGGGTCGTCCCCGGGGCCGATCCGCACGTTCGGCAGGCGCTCGGCGATGGCCTGGACCAGGGGGTCGGCTACACCGCCCACGGCGACGACGGCCGAGATGGCCATGCAGCGCTCCCCGGCCGAGCCGTACCCGGCCGAGACGGCAGCGTCGGCAGCCATGCCGATGTCGGCGTCGGGCAGCACGACCATGTGGTTCTTGGCCCCGCCCAGGGCCTGCACCCGCTTGCCGTTGCGGGTGGCCGTCTCGTAGATGTGGCGGGCGACGGGGGTCGAGCCGACAAAGGAGACGGCGGCCACGTCAGGGTGCTCGAGGATGCGCTCTACCGCCTCGCGGTCGCCCTGGACCACGTTGAACACCCCGTCGGGGAGGCCGGCCTGCTTCCATAAGTCAGCTAGCAGGAGCGATGCGGAGGGGTCCTTCTCGCTCGGCTTGAGCACGAAGCAGTTGCCGCAGGCGATGGCGTTGGCGCACATCCACAGAGGGACCATGACAGGGAAGTTGAAGGGCGTTATGCCGGCGACGACCCCCAAAGGTTGCAGGACGGAGTGGACGTCGACGCCCCGCGACACCTGCTCGGAGTGGCCGCCCTTCAGCAGGTGCGGGGCGCCGCAGGCGAACTCCAGGTTTTCCACGCTCCGGGCCACCTCGCCTTCGGCGTCGGAGAGCACTTTGCCGTGCTCGGCCGTCACCACCCCAGCCAGGTCTTTGCGGTTGGCGTCGAGGAGCTCACGCATGCGGAAAAGGATCTCGGACCGCCGCGACAGCCCGGTCGCCCTCCAGGCCGGGAAGGCTCTTAGGGCGGCCTTCACGGCCATGTCGACTTCGGCCGCGGAGGCCAGGTCCACCTCGGCCACCTGCTCGCCCAGGGCCGGGTTGTACACCGGCCCCGTCCGCCCCGACGTTCCCACGATGGCACGGCCGTCGACCCAGTGGCTGATCATCTTCACTTCAGGTCCCTCCCTGTCCGGCCCTTGTCTGGCCGGTACTTGTCTGTCCGGTCCTTGTTGGCCGGTGCCCGTCTGGCCGGTACTTGTCTGGCCGGTGCCCGTCTGCACGGGCCGGGGTCATGGCCCGACCCGCTGTTGAGCCTTCCCCGCCTCCATACGCTGTCGGGCCTGTACCACCTCGGGCCGGCTGCTCACCTCGGGCACCCCGACCTCCCAAAAAGCCCCGCCCTCGCTCCACGCGTAGGGGTCGGTGCGCAGGACAATGACCACCGTGCCCTTGGCCCGGCGCGCCCGGTCCAGGGCCTGGTCCAGTTCGCTCAGGCTGCTGACCGTCTCGGCCGTGCAGCCGAGCGAGGCGGCGTGGGCGGCGAAGTCCACGGCGACGGGAAAGACGACGCGACTGGCGGCGATCATGTTGTTGAAGGACACCTCGCCCTGCGCCAACTGGAGCCGCTCGATAACGGCGAAACCCCCGTTGTCGCACACCACGACGATCATCTTGTGGCCGGAAAGGACCGAGCTGTAAAGGTCGCTGTTGAGCATCAGGTAGGAACCGTCGCCGACCAGGGAGAAGACCTCGCCGCTTGTGCGAGCCATGGCGGTGCGGGCCATGGCCGCTCCCCAAGCCCCGGAGATCTCATAGCCCATGCAGGAGAAGCCGTACTCGCAGTCGAAGCTGCCCGGCGCCTTGGCCAGCCAATTGACGTTTAGCTCTCCCGGCAGGCCGCCCGAGGAGGTCAGCACGTAGTCGTCATTGGTAGCGGCCCGGTTGACGGCCCCCACGACCTGGGCGTAGGTCGGCACCCCGGGCCCGGGAGCGGTCGTCTTGGCCACCAGCGCCTTGGACTCTTCGGTCAGCGTCCGGGCCTGGTCCGCCCAGGCGTCGGGGGCGTGCCACTCGCCCAGCCGGGCGCTGAGCTCTTCGAGCCCCACGCGGGCGTCGGCCACCAGGGAACAGGCCCCGTGCTTGACGGCGTCGAAGCGGGCGGCGTTGAGAGAGACGAAGCGGACGTTGTCGGCCCCGAACACCGTCCACGAGCCGGTGGCAAAATCCCCCAACCGCGTGCCGACGGCCAGGACGGCGTCCGTCTCCGCCGCCAGGCGGTTGGCGCTGTCCCAACCCATCACCCCGATGGGCCCGGCCCAAGCCGGGTCGGTGGCGACCAGGCTGGCCTTGCCGGCCACCGTTTCCACCACCGGCACCCGGTGACGGGCGGCGAAGCGGGAGAGCTCGGCCTCGGCCATCGAGTAGTGGACACCCCCACCGGCGATCAGCAACGGCCGCTGCGCCGAGCGCAAGGCCGCCGCGGCTCGGTCGAGCTCGCCCAGGTCAGGGCGGGGACGAGCGGGGACGTGCACGGCGCGGCGGAAGAACTCGCGGGGGAAGTCCCACGCTTCGCCCTGGGTGTCCTGGGGAAGAGCGAGCACGGCCGGGCCGCAGTCGGCCGGGTCGAGCAGCACCCTGAGCGCCTGGGGCAGGGACTGGACGACTTGCTCGGGCCGGGTGATGCGGTCCCAGTAGCGGGCCACCGCCCGGAAGGCATCGTTGGCTGTTACCGAGGGGGCCCCGGGGTGCTCGATCTGCTGGAGCACCGGGTCGGGGAGGCGGCTGGTGTGGGTATCGCCCACCAGGAGCAGCAGGGGCAGCCGGTTGGCCATGGCCACGCCGGCGGCGGTCACCATGTTGAGCGCTCCGGGACCGATGGACGAGGTCGCCACCATAACCTGGCGGCGGCGGGTGGCTTTGGCGTAACCGATGGCGGCCAGGGCCATGCCCCCCTCGTTCTGGCCCCGCCAGGTGGGAAGGGCGTCGCCCGCCTGTTGCAACGCGTGGCCCAGGCAGGTCACGTTGCCGTGGCCGAAGATGGCGAACACCCCCGGGAAGAGTGGCACCTCCCGGTCGTCGACCATCGTCCGCTGCGCGATCAGCCAGTGCACGACGGCGTCGGCCATGGTCAACCGGACCGTAGGGCGGCGCGGGGTCATCCGCCCACCGTAGCTTTGGCGCCCACCATGCCGTCGGCGTCAACTCGAGCCGCACGTCATAGCCGGCGGCGGTGTAGCGGGTGGCGGATATAGGGGCCAACGTACCGTCGTCCAGGGTGAGAAGGGGCGGCCAGCCACGGGGAGGGCGGCCAGCCACGGGGAGGGCTATTTTTTCTCCGGGGACAGCCGCAGGGTGACCACCTGGAAGGGCTTAAGCTCGAGGTGTAACAGGTCGCCGGCGCCGACGTCGAGGTCATCCACCTGGCGCTCCAACAGATCGGTGAGCGACGCCCGGCGGACGGGGAAGTTCGCCCTCACCGTAGTTGTGGCCCTGCCCCCGAGCGATTCATAGCAGCGCACGACGAGGTCCCCGGACCGGTCGTCGGCGGCCTTGACCGCCTCGACCACCACCGCCTCATTGTCCACGACTAGCAGCGGCTCGACCTCCCGTTCGGCCATGGCCTCCCGCAGAGGGAGGTTGAAATGGTAGCCGTGGCGCACGGCGTCGCCCATGGCGGCACCGGGGACGATGGCGTAGCGAAAGTGGTGGGCGCCGCTTTCTCCCCGGGGGTCGGGGAAGTGGGGGCTGCGCAGGATCGACAGGCGGACCAGCGTGGCCCTTCCTCCACCCGCCCGGGGCAAGGCCCTGACCTCGTGGCCGTATATCCCGTCGTTGACCACGGCCACGCCGTAGCCGGGCTCGCCGACGTGCAGGAAGCGGTGGGCCACGAACTCGAAGCGGGCGTCTTCCCAGGACGTGTTGTTATGAGTGGGCCGCTGCACGTGCCCGAACTGGATCTCCGACGACGACTGCTCGGCGTGCACGTCGACGGGGAGGGCCACTTTCAGCAGGCGGTCGTGCTCGTGCCAGTCCACTTCGGTCTCCACCACCAGTTCCCGGTGGCCGGCGGCCAGGCGCAGGACCTGGACCGCTCGGGACGAGCCGAAGACGTACTCCACCCGGACGCTGGCCTCCGCCGGCCCCCCGGAAAGAACGGTGATGCTCTGCGCCGGCTCCAGGTCCTGGTGAACGTGGCGGTAGAAGGCGTCGATGTCCCAGGCCGGCCATTTGTTGGGATAGTCCGGGTGGAGCTGGAGGACGTTGCCGACAGCGCCGGGGGGTATGACCTCCCGCCCGGCCACCAGGTCCACCAAGGAGGCGATGTGGCCGTCGGCGTCGAGCTCCACCTTGACCAGGCCGTTGTCGAGGCCGAGCCTCCCCTTGCCACCCGCCTCGCCGACGACGCGGGCCGGGCCCTCGCCCGGGGCCACGGCGGCCGCCGACAGCGCCGGGACGCCCTGCTGGGCGTGGGGGGCGGCGTTGAACGCCACCGCCACATCGCCCTGCCCGCACAGAGCGGAGATGGCCCGGCCGATGAGAGCCTCCAGGCGCGCCGCGCCGCGGGCATAGCTGGCCACGGCCTCGTCGTTGACCATGGCGATCGACGACCCCGGGAGGATGTCGTGGAACTGGTTGAGCAGGATGTCCCGCCAGATTTCCTCCAGCTCGTCGTAGGGGTAGGCGCCACGGCCGGCCATGAGCGCGGCGGCCGACCACAGCTCCGCCTCCCGCACCAGGTTCTCGCACCGGCGGTTGCCTTGTTTTATCTCGACCTGGCTGGTGATCGTGCCCCGGTGCAGTTCGAGGTAGAGCTCGCCCGACCAGACGGGGGCGTCGGGCTGCTCGGCCAGAGCGGCGGCGAAAAACTTCGACGGCGCTTCGATCACGACCCGGGGCGACCCGTCGAGGTCGGCCAGACGGCGGCCTCTTTCCATCATCTCCCGGGTCGGGCCCCCGCCTCCGTCCCCGTAGCCGAAGGGCACCAGCGAACGGGACCCGTACCCCTTCTCGGCGTAATTGTCGGCGGCGTGGGCCAGCTCGGACGGGACGAGCTCGGAGTTGTAAGTGTCGACGGGGGGGAAATGGGTGAAGACCCGGCTGCCGTCGATGCCCTCCCACCAGAAGCTGTGATGGGGGAACTTGTTGGTGTCGTTCCAGGAAAGCTTCTGGGTGAGGAACCAGCGGGACCCGGAAAGCAGGATGAGCTGAGGCAGGGCGGCCGAGTAGCCGAAGCAGTCCGGCAGCCACACTTCCTCGGTCTCCACGCCCAGCTCCGAGAGGAAGAAGCGCTTGCCGAACACGAGCTGGCGGACCAGGGCCTCCCCGCCCGTCACGTTGGTGTCCGACTCGACCCACATGCCGCCCACGGGGACGATCTGGCCCTTTTTTACTTGTGCTTTCATCCCTTCGTAAATCGTCGGGTAATGCTCCTTCATCCACCACCATTGCTGGGCTTGTGAACAGGCGAAGACGAGCTCGGGGTATTCCTCGCCCAGGGCGGCGACGTTGGCAAACGTGCGAGCACACTTGCGGACCGTTTCCCGCACGGGCCAGAGCCAGGCCGAGTCGATGTGGGCGTGGCCCACGGCGGAGACCCGGTGCGCGGTGCGGGCCGCCGGCGCCGACATCACGTCGCTCAGAGCCCGGCGTGCCACTACGGGATCGCCGTCCAGGTCGTGGGAGTCCACGGCCCGTTCCAGGGCGCGCAGGATCTCGTGGCGCCGGGGGTCGGTGATCGCCAATTGGCCCATGACCCCGAGCAGGACCTCGACGTCCAGGACCAGGGCCAGGGCGTCCTCGTCGACCACCACCAGGTCGGCCCCCTCCAGCACGTACAGCGGAGCCGGCCCCGCCGTCGCCACGTCGCCCAGCGGGGTGGGGGCGAAGGGGTCGTCGCGGCCCCGGCCCATTATCCCAGGCATGGCCACCGCCTCTACGAAGCAGGTCCAGCCGCCCGAGAGAGCCGACGACCGCTCGACCGGGAGCCAGTTGTTGCGGGGCGACAGCGCCTTGACCGGGGCGCCGTCCGGCCCGAACGCCAGCCCTTCGGCCTGGAACCCCGGGCTGCGGTCGTCGAAGCCGAGGTCGAACACGGCCTCGACCCTCAGGCCGGCCCAATCGGACGGGACCTGGCCCGAGATCCGGAACCAGGTCGTCGACCAGGGCGCCCCCCAAGGTGTCCCCCGCTCCACGGGCACGTACGCCGCGGCCAGCGCCTCCGCCACCGCCACCGGGGCCCCGCACGAAAAAGCGGACACCTCGCAGGCCTCGCGCTTGGCATAGACCCGGGGGCGCAGGCGGCCCTCCAGGGCGCTCTGGACGCGGTACTCAGTCCTGGCCTGATCATCGTGCACTGAACCCTCCCTTTAGCCCTTGACAGCACCGGCGAAGGAGAACTTCCCTCGCAAGAACCGCCCAACTACGATCCACAGCCCGACCGCGGGCAGGGTGTACAGGATCGAGAACGCCGCCAATTCCCCGTAGTAGATCCCGCCCTGGTTTGAGAAGAACTGGTAGATACTGACAGAGGCCGGAAGCTTGTTGTTGCTCTGGAGGAGGATGAACGGGACATAAAAATTCCCCCATTGCGCGGCAAACGTAAAGATCAGGATGACCGTTATACCCGGCATCATCAATGGCGCCACGATCCGCCTCAACGACCCCACCCACGTCGCTCCGTCCACCCAGGCCGCCTGCTCGAGATCGAGGGGGACGCCGTCCATGAAGCCCTTCATCAGCCAGATCCCAAATGGCAACGAGGTCGCCGTCATGAACAGGATCACGGCCGGCACGTTGTCGACGAGGTCGAACCGGGCGAACATCGTGTACACGGGCACCAGGATGGCCGTGATCGGCAAACCGGTGGAGAACACAATTATGTACAGGAAGGGTTTCCGAAAGCGCATCTGGTAGCGCGAGAGCGGGTAGGCGGCAAACAGTGCCACCACAACCGTTAGGACAGCCGTCCCTCCCGAGAGGATCGCCGAGTTGATGAGCGGCAGGAACGTCGTCTGCCAATTGAGTACCTTGGCGAAGTTGCTAAATGAGAGCACTAAGGGCGCATTGGCACCGACAGCGGCGTGGGGCTCGAGAGAAGCAAGAACAAGCCAAAGGAGCGGAGTTATGAAGAAGATCGCCACCAGGGCCAGGACGCCGTAGGCACTGAGCTTCGCCATCGTGGCCCGCGGTGACGTGATGCGGAAACGCCCACTACGAACGCGCGTCGAACGGAGCGCTAGTGCCTGCGTCAGGGTTTCGTCAGGGCTGAGTGTCGTGGTGGCACTTAGTGCTTCGCTCACACCTGTTCCTCCACGCGAATGAGCTTGATATAAACTACAGAGAACAGGGCGCCGATCAAGAGCAGGACTATGCATATTGCGGTGCCATAGCTGATGTCGTATAGCTGGAGGGCCTGCTGGTAGATGTACAGTGGGGTAGTCTGGCTCGAATCACCCGGGCCCCCGGCGGTCATCACGAATATCAGCGTAAAGTCGGCCAAGGTTTGTAGGGTTATGAGCATCAAATTTGTCACTATCGCGCGCCGCAGCAGCGGGATGATTACCCGGCGCAGAACTGCGGGCTGGCTGGCGCCGTCGACCACTGCGGCCTCGAGAAGGTCTGTGGGTACATCGGAAATCGCGGCAGAATATACGAGCATAGAAAATGCCGTCCCGCGCCACACGTTGGCGATAACAATGGCCAGCATGGGCGTCGTGTACAGCCAGTCTTGGCTGAGCCCTAGGTGGTTCAAGAAGCTGTCCAGCGTCCCGCCCTGATAGAGATATGCGTACCAGCAGAAGGCGGCCACGATCTCAGGCATCACCCAGGCAGCGATAATAATTGCGTTCAGAGTTGAAGTAATGAACGCATTTTTGCCTCGTTCCAGGAGAGCGATAAGGAAGCCGAGCGTGTTCTGCCCAATGATGGCCGAGCCCACGACGAAGATGACGGTGAGCATCAGGGAGTGCCAGAACAAGGGGTCGGAGAACAACTGTTTGAAATTCGCCAGGCCGACCCATTTTGGATGGGCCGCCCCCACCCCCGTCAACGCCTTGTTGGTGAAACCAATGTAAACGCTGTAGATGATCGGGCCGGCAAAAAACAAGCCCATGATGGTGAGCGCCGGGGTGAGCGGGCCAAGCCATTGCCAGACCGGCCGGGAGCGCCGTCGACGTGCCACTGTGCTGAGCGCCAAATCCAACCCCTTCCCCCAGACCGACCAAGCCCTCCGGTTAGGGAGGGCTTGGTGGCCGTTCTTAAGGACAGCAATCTATGAGCTTATGAGGCTCGGGCACCTTCCGGCCCAAGCTTACATCGGTGCGGCCTCGACGGCCTTGGCCCCGACCAACCCGATCAGGTACTTGTTATAGGTGGCGGCACCTTGGGCGGGCGTGGCCTGGCCGGTCATCACTTGCCCGGTTATCACCTGTATCTCGTCGGAGAGCTTGGGGTAGGCGGTGTAGGCGGGGCGGAAGTGAGTAAAGGGCACGAAGCTGGACATCGTAGAGATCGATGCGTTGGAATCCTTGTAGGAAGGGGCCGACGCCACGTCGTTGCGGGAGGCGATCTGGCCGGCGCCGATGTCGTAGGCCAGCGAGTTCTGCTGGTCAAGGGCGAGGGCGACGAAGTTGAACGCCATCTGCTTGTTGGCGGCGTGCGAGCCGACGGACAGCAACCAGCCACCCGACATGCTCACCTTTCCCCCAGCCTGCCCGTTTTCGGTCGGCATGGCGGTCTCGGAGACTACCTTGCTCCACTGCGGCCATGGGTAGGAGCCATTGGCCGCCCAGAAGGCGCCGGACAGCCAGCTCCCGTCGAGGTCGATGGCCAGCTTGTTCTGGGGGAACAGTGTCCCAGCGACTGTACCGCCAATAGTGGGGCTCAACGCCTGTTGCGGGCTCGGGCCGAGATTCTGGCCGAAGATCGTCTTGTAGAAGTTGAGGGTGGCCTGCCAGCCGGCCCCGGCCTGTTCCCACTTGTTGGTCGCGGTGTCGTACAGCGGGTTGTTGGTCCCGTACAGCAACATTTCGAAGCCCTGCATGCTCGTGGCCTCGCCAGCACCGACGCCGGAGTAGAGATTCAGCGGTATAACGCCCGGCTCGGCCTTCTTGATGGCCTGAGCGGCCGAGATGACTTGAGCCCAGGTCGTGGGGTGCCAGGGGAGGGCGATCCCGGCCTTGGCCAGGAGCGACTTGTTGTACCACAGCCCGCGGGTGTCGGTCCCCATGGACACGCCGTAGATGTGGCCGTCGATGCCCTTGGCCGCGGCTTGGGCGGCGGGAGAGAACTCCTTCCAACCTGACCAGTTGGCAAGGTACTGGTCGATGGGGGCCAGGAAGCCGGCAGCCACGTCGCTGTTGACCAGGAAAGTGTCCTCGTACATGACGTCCGGCGCGGTTGAGGCACTCGAGCTCATCAGGTCGAGCTTGGTGTAGTAGGGGTTCTCCGGGGCGTTGATCGGGTCAAGCTTGACCGACCAGCCCGGGTACTGCTTGGCAAACTCCCCCGCAACTGTCTGCATCAGCCGGGGCAGCTCGACATTGCTAGCACTCCCGACTTGAAAAGCGACGCTGATGACACCCCCTGAACTGGCGGATACCGACGGGGCCAAACCAGTCAGCAGCCCCCCGCTGGTCAGCGCGGCAACTGCCACTCCGGACGCGACGATTCTTCGACGCATAGCGTTCCTCCCTTTTCTGCTTGTGCGTCACCCGCAGTGCCTTGTCGTCTGCGGTGCGATTGTAGTGGACACTAAATCAGGCTGACTTAGCTGTCAAGTCACCGGCGTTTGTTCGGCAACGGTGGCCGGGCCGGGGGTCACCCCTGGCGACTGCAAGCGTTTAAGCAGTTCAATGGGCCTAAACCGGTTCAGGAGCCACCTAGCCGAAGCTCACGGCCATGAACAAGATCGCCGCCGGCCCTCAACCCCCGGCCCGACTTAGTCAATCTTATTGACTTACTAAGTCGCGGTATAGTAAGTAGGTCTTGGCCGCAACGCCGCCAGCCTGCGACGTAGCGGTTGGACCTCTAACCCAGCGCAGCGCGCCTGGTTCCGTACAGGAAGCAGGTCAGTAGGCATCTAGCAGGCCAAGATAGGGACCCCTAATGTTCAGTGGCACCAATCTGCCTCGGGTCGGCAGTTACAACATCAACGTCGTGCTCAGCTGTGTCCAGGCGTCGGACGGGATCAGTCGCGTCGAGATCGCCCAGCAGACAGGGCTCACGGCCCAGACGGTGTCGGTCATAGTCCGTCGGCTGATCGACCGGGGCATCGTCCAGGAGAGCGGTTCCCTGCCCTCGACGGGTGGCAAGCCGCGGAAGACATTGCGCATCAACCCGACCGCGGCCAATGCCGTAGGCATCCACTTCGACCCCCTTGTGGTGTCGATCGTCGTGGTGGACATGATGGGGCAGGCCTTGGCCCACTGGCGCCAGGACATCTCTCCCGGTCTCGACCCCGAAGCGCTCATCGCCCAGGCCGCACAAGCCGCCCTGTCCCTCCTGAGCGATCTGGGCATAGCCCGTGAGCAGCTCCTCGGGGTCGGTGCTGCGTGCCCGGGACCGATCGATCAAAGGCAAGGGTTCGTCACGTCGCCGCCGCGGCGGGACCGCTGGACCGAAGTACCGATCAAGCGGTTCCTCGAGCAACATATCGGATTTGAAGTCATCATTGACAACGACGCAAATGCTGCCGCCATCGGCGAGCGCTGGTATGGGCACGGGCGTGCCACTTCTGACTTCGCCTTCTTGTACATGGGGACTGGGATCGGGGGTGGGTTATTCCTGTCCAACCACATCTATCGGGGCGTATCGTTGAACGCAGGGGAGTTTGGCCATATTGTCGTCGAGCCAAATGGTGCCCCATGTTATTGCGGTAATCGGGGCTGCTTGGAAGCGATGTGCAGCCCGGCGGCCATTGTGAAAGCGGCCCACGCCGAGCTGGCCGCGGGGAGGACAAGCAAGCTTGCCATTCTGTACGAGGAGGACCCTGCGCTGGTAGACCACACGGCGATCTGCCTTGCCGCAGTCGAAGGTGACCCCGTCGCGAAGCGCGTGGTGGACAGGGTGGCCGAGTACCTAGCTGATTGCGCCGTAATTATCGCAAATACCCTGGATGTCGAACTGCTAATAGTTGGAGGACGCGCTATTGCCCATGTCGCTGAGATCTATAGAGACAAGATGAGCGAGTCCCTGCAGTCTCGTCCGTTGGCCCGCCGGACGCACACCCTGCGAGTGGCAATCTCGGACATGGCTAGCGATGGTACCGCTTTGGGCGCCGCATCGTTGGTCCTGCACGCCACTTATGCCCCGAACACGGCCGACTTGACGAGCGTATAGACCCGCCGCGATTTGCGGTGGCCGGCTCAGGGGGCCGGTTCAACCGAAAGTGAAGTCGTAGGCCGAGATACTCGGCGTCATGTCGAGCTGCAACAGGCCGGTTGTCAACCGAGTGCCCTTGATGATGGGGTAGAGGCGGGGATAGCCCTCGACTTTGAACTTTCCTATCAGCCGGCCTTCGAGCATTTCGGTCACTGTCCCGCGGCCGCCGAGCACCAGGTAAACGTCCTTGGCTTGGAAGCGCAGTTCGATGGCGGCCCCGGCGCCGGCCAGAGCGTCGTTGCCATTGTTGGTCCACACCCCTTGGAAGGAAACGTCGTCCAGCGGGACTTCGGGGCCGAACCGGTACTTCTCCGTCTTGTCGAGGAGCACCTTCGTTCCCACGTACAATGGCAAGGCGAAAAGGCCGAGGTAGGTCTCGGGGGTCGTGGTCTCTTTCGGGGTCAGATCGGGGACGTCGGTGCGGGGCGGGAGCCATTCACCATTGGCGGACATAAGGTCGCGAATGAGGGACTCGGTTTGCCCGTAGGCGCCCTCACCGGCCTCGATGTAACGCAGCTGGCCGGTCTGGTCAATGAGGTACTCCGTCGGCCATTGGTCGTTCCCGTAGTTTTCCCACGTCAGGTAGGAGTTATCGATGGCCACCGGGTAGGTGACACCCAGGCTCCCGATCGCCCGGCGGACATTGCCGATGACTCGTTCGAAGGCGAACTCCGGTGTGTGAACACCGATCACGACCAGGCCATAAGGGCCATAAGTCCTGTACCACGCCTCCAGATGGGGTATGGCCCGTTCGCAGTTGATGCACGAGTAGGTCCAGAAATCGACCAGGACGACCTTGCCTCTCAGCGAGGCGAGGGACAGCGGCCGGTCACCGGGGGTGTTGAACCAAGCGCTGATCTTGAGCAGGCGAGGGGCCGTGCCGAAGTCGGACAGCACGGTGTTGGAGGCGTCGGGAAGGTCCTTCCCGAAGGCCTTTACCTGCTTGATGGCGTGCTCGCCGCTCAGCTGGCGCAGGCTGGAGACGGTGGACGAGCTTGCTTCGATCCGGGAGTCAAGAGCGTTGGCGTAGGCAGGCAAGTCCCTCTGGAGCGGTTGAGCGGCACCGAAGAGGACCAGGGCGGCGCTGGCCACGATGAGGACGCCGGCGACCTGGCGCACCCGGGGGGCGCGGCGGCGCAGGGAGCGCGCCCGGGCCGCGGCCCGCCGGCTCAGGTAGGCGATGAGGAGCAGGGGTATGGCCGCCCCGGCGGCGTAGAACAGCGTCACTGCCACCGCCTCGGCCCCCACCCGGTGGGTGGCGCCGACCACGGTGATGGCGGCCAGCACCGGGCCGGCGCAGGGCA
>JBEKNX010000048.1:0-16460 GCA_049522375.1 Acidimicrobiales bacterium
GGGTGCCGCCCTGGAGCTCACCGAGCGCCAGGGACGCCCTAACGGCCGAAGTGCGGCCCGCCTGGGGGTCGCTGGCCGGGTTCTTGACCGGCACGAACCAGCGCTCGGTGCCGTCGGGGTTGAACGCCTCGTAACCGCCAGCGTGCGGCGTGGCCGAGTTGCCCACGCCGACGAACACGGTGTCATCGGGCGAAGCAGGGTCGAGCGGGGCCACCGACGGCGTCGAGTCGACGGGTATGTCCCCGGTCCGAGCAGGCCAACCGGGGACGGCCTTCCCGTCGGCCAGGGAAAAGGCGTAGATGTAACCGGCCCGGTCCCCGACGACCACCGCCGCCGCGTCCCCGAGAGTGGCGATATCAGGCGACGACAGGGCGACCGGCCGTCCCGTGTCCGGCAAGGTCTGCGACCAGACTTCGAGGAACGCCCGCACGCTGACCGCCCGGAAAGCCAGGACGGCCGCCCCCACCAACAGGACGGTCACGAAAATGGCCTGCAGGGCCCGCCGCCTACGCCTTGTTCTCAGGTCCCGGTCCCGCGATCAGCGCCGATCGTCACGCCCCCGCCGGCTACAGCTTGTAGCCGATCGACCGCAGCAGGCTCTTGCGTTCGGCCACGTCCAGGTCGGTCTCGACGCCCAGGGGCGAGCTCCCGTCCACCACGCCCAGGATGCCCCGGCCTGTCTCGGTGGCGGCGACCACAACGGAGACGGGGTTGGCGCTGGCACAGAAGATGTGGCACACCTCCGGTACCTGTTTTACGGCGTTTAGCACGTTGAGGGGGAAGGCGTCCCGCAGGAACACGATGAAGGAGTGGCCGGCACCGATCTTCTGGGCGTTGTCGGTCGCCAGGCGGGCGAGGGCCTCGTCGTTGCCCGAGCGGCGGACGAGGCAGGGCCCCGACGCCTCGCAAAAGGCCAGCCCGAAGCGGATGTGGGGCGAAGTCCCGACTAGCGCCTCATGGAGGTCCTCGACGGTCTTGATGAAATGGCTCTGCCCGAGGACGAAGTTCAGCCCCTCGGGGTTATCGACCGGCACGACCAGCAGCTCCACGGTCCCATACTCCCACGGATCGGCCCCGGCTGAGGACGGTTGCTCGCTCTGAGGCCTCTGGCCCGCCGGCTCGGCAGCGGCGGCGTCGCTCAGTCCGGTTGGTCCAGGCCGACCACCCGCACCGACAACCGGCGACGCCCGTCCGGCCAGCTGAACAGGAGCTGGGTGCTGCCTTGGGGGTCGGTCCGGCACGCCGCCGGTCTTAGCGAGCCATGCTGCATCGCCATCGCCAGCACGGCCAGGTCGCCGGGCGATGTGCCCTTCACCACGACCGTGGTCCCATCGGCGAAGCGGAGCCGGGCGGCTCGCGGCACGGGGGCGGCCTCGATGACACGGGGAGGTACGCCGCGCTCGACGAGCGGGTGCAACTTCCGCGAAAGCCGGAGGGCGAGGGTGCGCCCGTCGGCTTCCACAGCGGCGAACATGGCCTCGATCTCGGCGGCTTCCGCCGGGCCCATTCCCCCCGGCAGGGCCAGGACGGGCGAGTGGGGCCGAACGGAGTGGCGGGCGAGGGACCACAGGCCTTCGATCGCCTGCACGGGTCGTCCGCTGCTCGACGGCACGGCTCTATTCTTGCCTATCCCGAGGGCTAGCCGCTCGCTCCAATCAAGGGCCGGGGCGGTGCCGGGCGGGGAAGACGGTACGTCAGCCAGGGCCTGCTCCGGTGGCCTTACTGGCCGACCAGGGTTATCTTTGTCGCCACTGTCTTCCCGCCGGTCACGGTGACCGTCTCGGTGGCATCGATGGTGTGGTCCTTCGCTCGGGCCAAAAGAGCTAGAGCGGGCTGGAAAAGATCCACCCGCACGTGGCCTGTCTGGCCCGCGCCCAGGTCGTAGTGGGCGTGGCCGAGCTCGGTCCTTAGGTCGACAAGCGATACCGTGCCGACGCACGTGGCGTCGCTGCACCGCAGTTCCAACGTCACCGACTTACCGGAGACCGCGACCCTGGTGTAGGGCGCGACCACGGGTTTTGGGGCCGCGACGTTGGTCGTCACGGTGATCGTCTTGGCCACGGTCCTGCCGCCGGTCACGGTGACCGTCTCGGTGGCATCGATGGTGTGGTCCTTCGCCGCGGCCAGGAGGGGTAGGACCTGCTGGAAAAGCCCCACCGTCGCGTAGCCCGTCTGGCCGGCGCCGAGGTTGTACTTGCCATGGCCCAGTTCTGTCCGCAAGTCGACCAGGGTTATGACGCCGGTGCATTTAGCCGTGGCACAGCGCAGCTCCAACTTGACGGCCTGCTTGGCCACCGTGGCGGTGGCCGTGAGCGTCGTCACGGCGGGCTGGGGCGTGGCCGGCGGGGGGGCGGACGTGGTGGTGGGCGTGGTGGTGGGCGTGGCCGCCAGCCCCGTCACGTTGCCCAGCAGAGTTATGGCGTAGGTGCTGGAGGCGAGGCTCGGGTTGATGGCGTCCTCGATGTTCAGCGTCAGCACGTCTCCGGAGTTGATGGTGCCGGGGACGGTGATGACCACGTCGTTGGTACCACCGCCGCTCACGATCTCGCCGACGGTGCCCGAGCCCGAGGCGGTGGTCGAGTCCTGGATGTTGTAAAAACCGGGAGTGTTGGGGAAGAGCGTCCCGGCCGGCCCGTCGATGGCTATGGTGCTGGCCCCTCCGGCCATCGCCGCGCTGGCGCGGAGGTTGGAGATGCTGTAGCTGGCCACGGTGCTGGTCGTGGCCGGGCTGACGCTGACGGCTACGCCAGAACTGGTGCTGACGCCGGCGCCGATCGAATAGGGCGCGGCCTCGGCCGGCACATCGTCCGCAGTGGTCGACACCTTGAAGTCGCTGATGGTAGCCGCGGGGGGGTTGGTGACGTTGGCCAGAGTGACGGTTATGAAGTCACCGGCATTTATGGTGTCGTTGACGATGATGGTGGCGGTCCCGTCGGCCAGGGATGCCGGGGTGGCCGCGTAGGTCTGGCCCTGGGTCGTATCGAGCACCTCGACGCCGGTGGCGGTGCTGAAGTTGGTCGGTCCCGCCGTCTCGCTGAGCACGATGTACCCACCGACGCCCACGGCCGTCGAGGCCCGGAACCCGACGGTGTAGGTGGCCAGCGTTCCCGCCGCGGTTGTCGAGGCCGACACGGTGACGTCGCTGACCGAGCTACCGAAGGTGATCGTGCTGGTCAATATGGGAGGAGCGTTGCCGACTTCTACGTCTATGGCGTTGGCCTGAGTGGAGGTGCTGGCGGCGGGGTTGGTCCCCGTGGCCGTGATGGTGAGCGTGTCGGCGTCGACCAACGGGCTCGCCAGCGTCAGGGTCACGGTGTTGGCGCTGGCCACCGCCTCTTCGACCGGGTCTGCTATGGCGCTGCCGCCGGAGGGCGTGAAGCTCACGGTGTAGCCGGACGGGCCATTGTAGAAACTGAGGGCCTCGTTACCGCCGACGGTGATGGCCGTGAGGACGACGGTGTTGAAGGCCGTTGTCAGCGAGGCCACCAATATGTCGCTGATGGTGTATGTCGCGGTTTCGCCGTAAGCGTACGTCGAAGCCGACAGCGTTCCCGCCGACGTGCCCACCGCGACCAGGTTGGAAGTTGCCAGCGCCGAGACAGAAGTCGTGACCGTGAAGTAGAAGCTGCCGGTGCTGGAGGGAGCGTCGGCCGTGAAGTCCACCTGGACAGTGACCCCGGCGGCGATGCTGCAGGAGCCGCCCATCTCGATGGTGAGGCCCTGGGCGATGTCGCTGCCGGCGCCGCCCGTGCCGGCAGTACCGGCTTGGAGGCACGACCCCCCGACGAGGAAAACGTTGACGGGCGCCGACGCCAGGCTCTGCGTCGGCTGCACGATGACGAAGTTGTCGTCGGTCGCCGACAGCCCGGCCAGGGCAGTAAATGAAACCTCGAAGTGAGTGGAGGCGCCCGCGGCCACCGAGGCCGGCGAGACCAGGACGCTGCTCACGCCGCCCGACGAGGTGCCGATGGCGTAGTAACCGCTGGTCACGTCGGCGTACGCCGGCCCGGCGGTGGCCAACAACCCCGCGCCAACTACGCCCGTGATCAAAGTGAGGCCCGCCGCCACCAACACGCTACGACCGCGTCGGCGCCCCGGCCGCGGTACTTGGAGATCGCCGGTGTCAGCCTTCACGGCAAGTCCTTTCATCCCCCTTTGTGCCCTTTGCGACAAAGGTCCACCGCTATCGTGCTCTCTTTCTGTGAGCGCAGGCGCGACACAGGGTAAGAGCTGGTTAAGCGCTTCGACGTGGTCCCCGGCAGGCGGGAGCGAGCATGTCGAGGCGCAAGGCTCACCGTCTTGCGGTTGGGGCGCGTGCCTGACTAACCAGGACAAGGGAGCCACTCCATCCACGTCCCGTGCGGGTCGGCACGGGCGACGAGGTCCCTACCGTCGCGGACGAGGGCGAAATCACCCGGCGGTAGGCCCGTGGCTATGTCGGGGATGACCCCCGCCGCCTCGTTGGACAACCAAACGGCGCCCAGGCCCGCCACGGTCGCCGCGAACGCTCGTCGTTTGGCCTCGTCGACGTAGGCGAGAACCCCTGAGTGGTAGACGACGAGCGTGGCGCCACTGGGGGCGTGAGCGGCGACCCGGGCGAGGTCGTCCAGCAGGTCGCCTCGGTGGACAAGCGGTGGCCGTTTGCGAGCGGCCTTGACCGCGCCTCGGAGCCGCTCGGCCCGGCCCGCCTCGCCCGGCCAGAGCAGGCAGGAAAGCCAGGCCATGTCCTCGTCGTCGTTTACGTCAAGCGGGTTGAGGTCGATCCCTTCTCGCCATGCGACCTCGGGCACCCGGTGTGGCAACGGTGCGGGGCCACTAACCCGGCACGACAACGTCGGTGCCTCGGGGTCGAGCCCGGCCACCCGGTGGCCGTCATAATCGTAAGAGTAGATGTCTGGTATCAGGGTCAGCCCGGCCGAGGCGCCCACCTCGAGCAGTGCCAGGGGCTGGGGCAGAGCGGCGAGCGCGGGCAGAAAAAGCGCGCAGCGCGCCGCCTCGTTGGTTTGAGTGCGGCGCGCGAGCAGGACCGTGAACAGCTCAGCTGGCCTGTCGGCGACCAACGAGTGCAACGAGGCTGGGCTCGGCGGTGACCCTAGAAGGTGGCGGGCCGCCGCAAAGAGGAGGTTGGGTTGCCGCTTGAGCACCGGGAGCCCCTCGAGGAACGACAGGACGAGGCCGTCCTTGGCGACGGCGTAGGCCAGGCGCTCGTAAGCCGGCGACCGACCGGCCGCCTCGTGCAGGGCGAAGCGCCGGTAGTTCTCGGCCGTCTCCAGGGCCAGGTCGAGGCCGGTCATGCCGGTCGCACTCGGACCTTCGGGTACCAGGGCCACCGCTCAAGGTTGCCAGAGGGCGACGCAAGGCAGCCGGTGACGGGCCGGGGCGGCGCGATTTGGTGATCTCAACAAAGCTGTCCTACCGCCTGTGCTACCATTACGGACGTGGCTCAACGTGACAAGCGCTCAGTCTCTTTCCCACCCGATCTAGCCAAGGCGATCGACCAGGCCGCGACAGAGTCCGGGTCGAGCTTCAGCGCCTGGATAACCGAGACGGCATCGCGCCGCTTGCGGCTTGAAGCTGGACGACAGGGCGTGGCCGCCTGGGAGGCGGAGCACGGCCCGCTCACCGAACACGAGATCGCCGAGGGTTTGGCGCGTGCTCGGGCGCTCCTGGGCCGGTCCCCGTCGAAGCGGTCAGCGTAATGGCCGGGGTCACCTATGACACTGGCGCGCTCATTGCCGGTGAAGGCAACGATCGGCGGATGTGGGCCCTGCACATGGGGTTCATCGCCGAGGAGGTAGTACCGGTCGCCCCGGCACCCGTTGTCGCCGAGGCGTGGAGAGGCGGGCCGCGTCAGGCGAGCCTGGCACGCATGCTGGCCGGCTGCGAAATCGAGCCGATGAGCCCCGACCAGGCACGCCGTGTTGGTGAGCTCGCCGGACGAGCCGGCCACGACGACATTGTCGATGTCGCCGTCGTCGAAGGTGCGGTCCGTCGAGGTGGGGATGTCATTGTGACCTCAAACGCATCCCATATTCGAAAGGTCGCCACCTCCGCGGGCAAACGGCTCACGATCGAGGTCGTCTGACCACCGTTATCAGCCATCCTTCCAAAGGCATTAGCCCTCGTTCGACGCCTTCGAACGGCCCCTTTACGCCCCTCCACTCGGGCGCGATACTCGTTGGGGAGGTTGGCACATATGGGTGCTTCAGAGCTTTCGGCCCCGGGCCGGGCGCGGCCCGATATGGCCGAGGAGCATCGGCCGGTGGTTGTCGTCGGCATTGACGGCTCGGAGGGGTCTTCGAAGGCACTGGCCTGGGCCGCGCAAGAGGCTCGCATGCGCGGAGCCGTCCTCCGGGTGGTGCACGCCTGGCGACCTCGCAGGTTGAGCGAAGCCGCGTACCTGCAGGCCAGTACTGCGGGCGAGCCGAGCGGTCTCAGTTCCTGGGACGAGAAGGTAAACGACGAGTACCGCTCGCAAGTCTTGAGCATGACCGGAGGCGAGCCTGGCGAGGCGGAGGCGTCGGTCGACTCACAGGTCACCGCCGTGCTCGGGCCGTCACCAGACGTCCCGGTGGAGCGCGAGGTCAAAGAAGGCAAAGCTACGCAGGTCATCCTCGAAGCTGCTAGGGACGCCGACCTCGTGGTGGTCGGCTCGCGTGGGCGGGACGGTTTCGCGGGGTTGCTCCTTGGCTCGGTGAGCTCACAGGTCGCCCACCACGCCCACTGCCCGGTAACGGTCGTACCCTCGTGACGGCTCGGGCCGCGACACTCCCGTTCGTCATCCCAACGCTGTCCGTCAAACCTCCTCGGTGCCGTCGGCTGCCGCTCGTGGGAATGTCGGAGCCAGACGAGCCCGAGGCAGAGAACGATGACGATGGCTACGACGGTAACGCTGACAGTCATGGCTCCGGCGCCGCCGCTGTCACGTAGGGCCCGGAAGAAGACGGTCGTGACGAATGCAATGATTGGCTCAGTCGACGAGCCAGGCCACCGAGTGGCAACCTGGGCTCATGACAGAGCGCATCCTTGACACGCCACTTTCCCGCACTGATGCCTCCGAAGCCGTGGAGGACATCGGCTGGCGGTACCTTCTCGGCACGCTGAGCGCGTCGGTGCCGGTGCAGTCACTCGCGCAGGCCAGCGAAGTGGCAGCCGCCGTGGTCGCGGCGAGCGGGGAGGACGGCGAGGGTCACTTGTGCCTGGACCTTCGCCCCGATCGGGTTGAGCTTTCCGTCCAGACCAGGGCACTGAACGCCGTGACCAGGCGCGACACCCAGCTTGCTCGACGTATCGCCAACACCTTGGGCCGGCTCGGTCTCCGCCCGGCCGGGGCGACGTCCGCCCAGTCACCACGCCCGGTGCAGATGCTGGAAATGGCCATTGACGCGCTTGACATCGGGGCCGTCCGCCCGTTTTGGAAAGCCGTGATGGCCTACGTCGACGAGCCCGGAAGTGACGGTCCCGAGCCTGCCATAGTCGACCCCAGCGGACAGCTCCCAGCCATCTGGTTCCAGCAAATGGACGCTCCGCGCCCGCAGCGCAACCGCGTCCACTTCGACATTACAGTGGCCCACGACGAGGCCGAGGGCCGGGTGCGTGCCGCCCTGGGCGCCGGTGGCCGGCTGGTGGACGACTCATTCGCCCGGTCCTTCTGGGTCCTGGCGGATGCCGAGGGTAACGAGGTTTGTGTCTGCACTTGGACCGACCGCGATGAACGAGAGCAGTAACGACCGGAGCACGGGACAACGTTGTTGGTGGGCGCTGCGCGCCGGGCGAAAGTGCCGATCTGCATAGCTATCCATCCAAAGCGCGTGCGGGCTCACATCTAGACGGCCGCTTTGCCCTTTGGAGGCGGCCACAGCGACGTTGGCATCGTCGTGCGGGTCGGCGACACACTGCGCCGGCGACTTCGTCGCGCGGGGCGAAGGCTCTGGGACACTGGTCCCGTGCCTGATCACGAGTCACCAGGCGGTCACGGGGAGCACGGTCACTCCCGTCCCCCAACGCCTGGTGCCGACCTTCGCTACCTGGTCGTTGCCTTGGCACTGATCAGTGCCTTCATGGTCGGTGAGGTCGTCGCAGCAGTTGTCGGCAGTTCGTTGGCACTCTTCGCCGATGCCGGGCACATGTTGACCGATGTCGCCGCCCTCGCCATAAGCGTTTGGGCCGTGCGCCTGGCCGCTAGGCCCGCTCGGGGGAGGTGGACCTACGGCCTGAAGCGAACGGAGATCGTCTCAGCGGCGGTCAACGGGGTCACCCTGGTCGCGATCGCGGTCTTGATCGCCGTTGAGGCCGTTCAGAGGCTGATCGCTCCGAGGCATGTCCTCGGCGGCCTGGTCCTGGCGGTTGCCCTGTTCGGTGCGGTGGTCAACGTCTTCGCGGCTTGGGCCTTGGCAAAGGCCGACCGCCGCAGCCTCAACGTCCGGGGTGCGTACGTGCACATCCTGACCGACCTCTACGCGTTCATCGGGACCGCCGTGGCTGGGCTCGTGATCGTGCTAACCGGTTGGGACCGGGCAGACCCCGTGGCGTCGCTCCTTGTGGTCGCCCTGATGGGACGCACGGCCTGGGGCCTGCTCCGCGATGCTGGGAAGATCCTCCTGCAGGCGGCTCCCGATGACCTCGAGCTCAGCGAAGTACGCGCCCATCTGGTTGACGTGCCGCACGTACTTGATGTCCACGACCTTCATGCCTGGACAGTTACGTCCGGCTCTACGACCTTGGCTGCCCATGTCGTCGTGGAGGACCATTGCTTCGAAACTGGCCACGCACCGCAGGTCCTCGACGCTCTGCAGGCATGTCTCGTCGAGCATTTCGGTCTTACGCACGCCACGTTCCAGCTTGAGCCCGCGCATCATGCTGGCCACGAAGGGGACGTGCACCCATGATGTTGAACGCTGCCCTCAAGTGGTGGTGGGCCGACCCGGTGGGCCGGATCTTGCCGACAGATCCTCCGCTCAGATCGTCGCCGGCGTCTCGGACGTAAGACCATCATGGCGAGTCGTTGCCGTGGCCGCCGAGGTGCAGGGCATCCTCGAGCCTGGGCGCTGCAGCCGCCGCGCCAAAGACTCGGAACGTCTCAGCGCCGGCCGTCGTCTCGACCACCAGCCATACTTTCCCACGCACTCGCACCGCCGTTACGTCTTCTGCCGTGGTCTCCCAGTATGTGTCGGCGCGCCGACTCTCTAATCGGTTAGGCGCGAAGCGCACGCCGGCGCTACCGGCGATCAAGCGACCGCCGGCGAGGCGCCAACGGTATCGGCGGGCGGCTCGGATGGAGAGCACACCCGAATGATCGGTCATTCCGGGCCTGCGCTGTAGACGCAGGAAGGAGCCGAATATTACCTAGGGATCTTGAGGTTCATTCGAAAGGCCTCCCCGAACTCGGTGGCCACGTGGCCCTCGGCGACGAACCCGGCTCGTTGGTAAAACTCAACGGCGTGCGGGTTCCCCGTGACCGAGACACGGCCGGCACCGACGGTCGCCGCAAACGTGACAACGTCATTGATCAGCGCTGTGGCCACTCCCCGGCGCATCCAATCGGGGTCTGTAAAGAGATCGACAAGCTCAAGGAAGCCGCGCCCGGTAATGGTGGTCGCGAACCCGGCTATCAGGTCCGGCCTAACGGTTGCGACGCGGGCTCGACCGGCAGTAAAGGAGGTGGCGGTGTACACCAGTGCCTCTGGATGATCGACCAGGGCGGGTCGGTCACCCTCGTTTGAGAGCGAGGACCGACGGAAGATCTCTTGCAGACGTGGGAGATCGTCGCTTGTTGCGTCTCGGAGGAGGAAGTCCATCCCCTGAGTATCCCGTATTGGTGCCTGTCCGTTGTCGCCAGGCCCTTCAAAGCTCCGAGAACGACCGCGTTCGCTGTCCGAGTGGTGCCGTGACCGGCGATCGCGCCTAGGTGCCTGGGACCGACCGGCGCTGAGCGTGGTCTGCGTGGTCACCGCGCCGGCTTTTGGCGCTGTCATAGGCTGGGGGCGGTGAAAGACGGGCGGGAAGAAGAGCTGTTGGTAGGTGGCAACGTCGGGACCGTCGTGCGGGTCGGCCACACGGTACGCCGCCCGGCGGGGCCGTGGTCGCCCTCCGTGGACGCGGTCTTGGCCCACTTGGAGAGCGCCGGTTTCGAGGGCGCCCCCCGCGCGCTCGGCTACGACGAGAAGGGCCGCCAAGTGCTCTCCTATGTCGAGGGCCACGTCAATGAGGGCCCGAGTGACCTTGACTTACAAGGGCTCAGGCACGTGGGCAGGCTGGTCCGCGGTCGAGGGGTACCGGCTCGAAGTCGCAAAACGCGAGCAACTCGTCGACCTGCTCGGGCCGCGCATCCGCTCTATGTGCGAGCTTCTCCGTCGTGGCCACGAGTCCGGCGTGGAGCCTTGGAGCAGGCTTTGGTCAGAGGGCCATGGGACCACAGGGTCCGTCCCTACCGGGATGGTGGCAGCCAGGTGGGCGCAGCCCGAACGTACCGTACCGTTACATTTGGCCCCATTTATGTACCGGGCTGACCGTTGCCCTCGCCCGGCGGCCTGCTCGGGCGGCGAAGCCGTCGAGTGCGAGGAGGACTTCTTTGGACTCGTAGACCCGATCCCGGTACCTGCCGGTGACCTCCTTGAGGACCCCGTCCTTCACCAGGCGTTCGATGGCCCGGTTGGCCGACATGGCTGGGATGCCGAAGCGCTCCTGGACCGCTGGCGAGTCGATGACGGGTTGCGCCATCAAGATGTCAGCGACCTTCCATGCGGCTGCGTCGGACCGGGCCTGGATTCGCTCGCCCCAGCGGTCCCGGATGCTCCGGAGATCGGATACAAGGGCCCGGCCGTTGGCGATCGAGGAGAAGGAAGCCTCGGCCATCAGCCGGACGATGGGCTCGGGGCGACCCTGCCGGTACTCGATGAGGGCATCGAAGTAGCCGTCGAGGTTGGTGAGCAGGCCCGCTGAGACCGGGATCGTCACGTTGCGGGTTATTCGCTTCGATCGCAGGAGCGAGTGGACCATGGCCCGGCCCACCCGGCCGTTCCCGTCGGGGAATGGGTGGATCGTCTCGAACTGGGCGTGAGCGACAGCAGCCTGGGCGAGGGGCTCTATTTCTTCCCGGCCGAGAAAAGCGACTAGGTCGTCCATAGCTGCCGGCACCCGGTCGTAGTGAGGTGGCACGAAGGCTGCGCCGTGCGGGCTGTAGTCGCTACCTCCGATCCAAACCTGCTGGGTGCGCCACCCGCCGACGATGTCGGGCCCGGACTCGCCGAGCAGAGCGGCGTGCATGGCAAGAATGGCGTGCTGGTCCAGGTGGTCGGCGAGGTCGATGGCGGCCTGCATGGCCCGGACGTTGCTCACGATGATCGAGGCGTTGCGCTTGGAGGTGTCGCCCAGCTCGGCGAGAGCGATCGAACGGGCTGAGGCTGTGAGGTTCTCGATCTTCGAGGAGGCGGTCGATTCGGAGCGCAGGAGGATCGGGGCGAACGGGGCGATCTCCGGTCCCATTTCGGTATCGAAGCGTGCGATCTCAGCGGTCGCTTCCGTGACGAGCGCTCGCGTGTCCGGCGAAAGCGGGATCTCCTCGATCCCGGCGATCGTCTCCAGCACGGCCGCCTCGTAAGGGCCTCGGGCTGCGAGCTGCTGGCGGCGGCTCCCGGCGTCGGGGGCGGACGGCACCCAGCGGTGCTCCTCGTAGGTGAGCTGGGGCCACCCGGTGTCCGGCACCTGGGGCTCGCCCGGGCTTGCGAGTTCGAGCTGGCTCTCGGGAGTAGCATTGGTGAAACGGCCGCCCGCCGGGGCTCCGGCCGCCCGCCGGGGCTGATCTGTTGCCATGGGCTCAGATTAGTAACACTTAGAGACGTAAGTGTTACTAAGGGGCTCCGTTGATATCATTTACGGGTCTTTCCGTCCTCACCGGACACCACCGCCGCCACCCGCGTCTCTCACCGTGACGGGCCGCCGGGAGCGGTCCGAGGACGACGACGACCACGGCGCCCGCGCTGCTCAAGGAACATTAATTGACTTGTGCACACGCTGAAGCGATTACACCTAATGGCCGGGACAATCAAGCGTCATTCCTTAACTTCAGCACACGGGGGACCAGGGCGGCAGCCCGGCGGTTCGACTAACGTCGGCACCGAGGTGCGGGTCGCCGAGCTGCTCCAGCCATGGGTCCACGATGCTGACCACGCCGTCGACCGGCTCGTCGACGGCCTCGTCACGGCAGGCTCGGTTATGGCTGGCGCCGAGCTCATTTCGAGGCGCGCCAGCCCTATGCTCGGGCCTTTCTCGGTGCTGGGGCTGCTCTGCGCCGGAGTGGGCCTGCTCATGTGGCAGCGGCTCCTGGCCCGCCGCCACCCCCAACGGTCATGGGTCGGCGTTGCTCGCGAGCTGGTCCGGGCGTTTCCTGTCACGCTCCCGGGGGCGCGGCCCGCTTCTCGGGCGCAGGCACGACCGCTCGGGGCGCTTGGTGGCCCCTGTCGGTAAGGCTGTAATAACGGACCTTCAGGACGTCCAGGGCAAAGAAGTAAATTATCGCTCCCAACAGCACGAGCCCAACGTCAGTTACCGACGGTGGGCTGAAAGAGAAAAGGTGCGCCACGGGCGAGACGTAGGTGATCGCCACCGTGATGGCCCCAGTCAGGGCCATGGAGCCGAGCAAGGGAGCCGATGGCCTCGAGGCCTTCCAGAAGTGCCCACGGTTACGGACCGAAAAGATCACGACCAGCTGGGTGAACGACAGGAACAGGTACAGGCTTGTCTCAGTGGCGGACGATGACCGGCCGTGCAGAGTCAGGAAGAAAGCCAACTCGGCCAAAGCGGTAAGGGTGCCGAGGACCATCGAAACTGATAGGAGGGCGCTGGCGCTGTACACGGACGGCCGCGCCAGTTCCGCGGTGTCTACTGAATCGGTAGATATGGCGACGAGGGGTAGGTCGGTGAGAAGGCTCATAAGCAGGAGCTGCCGTGGGAGCAAGGGCAGGTTGGTAGCCAGCAAATAAAGTACGGTTAAAGCCATGAAGTTACCGAAATTACCGACCATGGTGTACTTGATATACTTGTTTATGTTGACAAATATCGTCCTGCCATAGCTGATCGCGTTTATGACGACCGCCAGGTCCTTGTCCAGCAAAATGATGTCGGCGTTCGCCTTGGCGACGTCAGTGGCGGAGTCGACCGCGATCCCGACGTCGGCGAGCTTGAGAGAGGGTGCGTCGTTGACCCCGTCTCCTTGGTAACCCACCACTTCGGAGCGCTTCAGCGCCTCGATGAGCGCGTACTTCTGCTGAGGTGAGACGCGGGCGAACACGTTCGACTTCTCGGCGGCCGCGGCCAATTCTGGGGCGGACAGCTTCGCCAGGTCCTCGCCCGAGTACACGGGCGCTCCATCGGTGAGCAGGCCCACTTGTCCGGCCACGTACGCGGCGACCTCGGTACTGTCGCCGGTCAGCATCTTGACGGCAACGCCGAGTTGTCGTGCGGTGGCGGTCGTGTCGACGATGCCAGCCCGCAGTGGGTCAGACATGGTCACGAAACCGAGAAAGGTAAGGTCGTGCTCCAAGGAGACGATGTCCGTCCCTTCGGCCTGGCCGACTTGGCGGTAGGCGAGGCCCAGGTGGCGCATGCCTTGTTTGCCCTCGGCGGCAATCTGGTCGAGGTACTGCTGGCGACTCGGGCTCTGGGCGATATCGAGAAGTGTCTCGGGAGATCCGGTGACGACCAGGAAGCGCTCGTCGGTGCCGCTCTTGGCCAGGAGCACCCGGCGACGTCGCGCCGCCGGGTCGAACGGGACCTCTCCCACGATCGCGTAACCCCGGGCCTGTTGCTTGATGCCCTCAGGGACGTAGGCGGCGAAGGCGGCATCGAACGCGGTCTGTGTCCCCTCCTTGCCGCTGCTCTCGGGATCAGCCGCCGCCGAGGCGAGAGCCTGGAACAGATCGCCGTCGCCAGCCACCAGGCCGGTGATGGTTGGTTTGCCCTCGGTCAATGTGCCGGTCTTGTCGGTGCAGAGGAGCGTCACGTCCCCCAGGTCTTCGAGCGAGGAGAGGCGCTTGACCACGACCTTTTGTTTCGCCAGGTCGAGGGCACCCCGGGCCAGGGTGAGCGTGGCGATCACGGGCAGGGCCTCAGGGACGACGGACACGGCCAGAGCGATGACAAAGATCAGCAGAGCCGCTATGTGGTGAGAGCCGCCGCCCACGAGCACCTTGACAAGCACGGTCACCGCCAATGAGCCCAGCACGATCTTCATCAGCATCGTGCTGAAGGACTTGAGCGATTTCTGGTACTGGGTCACCTTGTGGATGCCTGTCGACAGCGCCGCTACCTGCCCCAGGGCGGTGTGGCCGGCGGTGGCGTAGATCACGCCGGTGAGCTCGCCGCTGTCGACCGTGCTACCGGCGAAGAGCAACGAGTTGTCCCCGCTGCCGGTGCCGTCCATTTGCGCTGTCTTGGTAACTCCGACCGACTCGCCGGTGAGCTGCGACTCGTCAACCTCGACGTTGCCGGCCTCGACCAGCTTCAGGTCGGCGGGAACGACGTCCCCCTCTTTCAGCACCACGACATCGCCCGGCACAAGATCGGTGGCGTCGACCAAGCCCGGGGCCCCGTCGCGCTTGACCGAGACCTTGTTACTTATGAGCAGCGAGAGCTTCTCCACGGCCCGTTCCGAGCGGTACTCCTGGGAGAAGCCGAGAACTGCGTTGACGAGCAGGATGATCACGATGATCCCCGCATCGGAGACGTCGTTGGTGGCGAAGGCCAGGCCCGCGGCCAGCATCAGGAAGTAGACGAGCGGGCTTTGGAACTGTCTCACCAGGACGCGAGCCGCCGTCGCGTGCTCCCTCTTGAGGGCGTTGGCCCCGTACTGGGCGCGGCGCTCGGTCACTTGTGCTCCAGTGAGCCCCGACTCTGAGGACTTGAGCTGCACGAACAGTTCCTGCGGGGAGGTCACGGCCGCCACCGATTTGTCGATGGTGGCCACCTCGGTGATGCCCACCGTCAGACACCTCCCCGGGACCGAAGCGCAGGCCGCCCAGAGCGAAGGCGGGGCTCGGCGAAGGCGTCGAGGGTGCCGACAGGTCTCTCGCAAAGCCCGAGGGCGCGCCGCCCACCCGATGCCGGGTTGGGGCTCATATGGTCACGATCTCCTGCCTAGTGCCTGTATGCGTCGAGTTTGACCTCTCGGCCAGATCGTCGCATCCCGTGAGTTCACGATCCATCCCCTGGGCGCGCTCAACTTAGGGCCCGACGGTACGCTCCCTGCCCGGGCCCCCGGCGTCGCCAATGCCGTGCTCGCTTGATGCCGCTGGCGGGCAACGGCCTCAATATGGCACCAGGAGGCAGTACAAGCAAAGGTGAAAGGGTAAATCATGCATAAGCCGAACAACATCCTCGAGCACGACGTGAAGGCCGAGCTCGACTGGGACCCGCTGCTCGACGCCGACCAGATCGTGGTGAAGGCCGACGCCGGCGTGGTCACCCTCAGCGGGGCCGTGCCCACCTACTACGACTGGGCCCTGGCCTCAGACGACGCCCTCAGCGTGGGCGGGGTCACCTACGTCGACAATGAGATCATGGTCGGCCTGGTCGGCGAGGCCGTGGCCGACGCCGACGTGGCCGTCGCCTGCGGCGACGCCTTGGACGCCGACAAGCTGGTGCCCAAAGGGGCGGTCAGCGTCCAGGTCGTGGACGGTTGGGTCACCCTCAGCGGCACCGTCAGGCGCCACTTCCAGCGCCAGGCGGCCAAGCGGGCCGTGAGCAAGGTCGACTGGGTCCGGGGCGTGACCGACTACATCGTCCTCTCCGGCGACCCCATCCCGAGCGACGTGGCCGCCCGTATCAACGACGCCCTCGCCCGCAACGCCCTCATCGACGACTCGCTCATCGAGGTCACCAGCTCCGGCCACACCATCTACCTGGACGGCACCACCAGCTCGTGGGCGTCGCGGGCCGAGGCTGAGGACACGGCCTGGGAAGCCCCCGGCGTGACCGATGTCGTCGAACCAGCGATCGAGTTGCTCGCCTAGGCTTTCGGCGTGACAAGTGACTACCTGACCTCCTTGGACCTCCGTCACGAGTTTGGAGAGTTCGCGCTCGGCAGCCCGCTTGCCGCCGGTCACGGTGCGCGATACCCAGCGCACCTTGCCGTTTTCCCTGCCGGCAAAGGCGCGGACGCGCCACCGGCCCGGGCCGCGTGCCTCGATGACCCCACGCACGATCCCTCCCGTCCCGGATCCCAATGTTACCCAGGAGTTACCCAAACGCACGCTACACTACAGTCTCCAACTACAAACTAGCTGGTCAGAGGCATAAGCCCCCGTAGCTCAGGGGATAGAGCGTCGGTTTCCTAAACCGTGCGTCGCGCGTGCGTGTCGCGCCGGGGGCACCACTAACGTGCCAATTCAGGGGCTATTTCGCCGACGTGGGGCGAAGGGTCACGACATGGTCGGGACCACTGCCGGTACCGCATTGAGGAGCGG
>JBEKNX010000049.1:0-16409 GCA_049522375.1 Acidimicrobiales bacterium
TGCCCAGCTCAAAGCCCGGCTGGTCCCCTGGGCCCAGTTCGCGGCGGCCGCTCTCGAGCCGTTGTCAGCCCGCTCCTCGCTGGCGCCATGGGCGGGCGCGGACGAGATCGCCCACGCCACCGTGGCGCTATACCTCGGCCTCGAGCTGCTCTCGCACCTCGATGGCGACAGCGCCCCGGCCCTGGCCCTGTTCGAACGGGCCCGCCGGCTGGCGCCCCTGCTCGACATGGCCGGTCTTTGGTCAGGGGAAGACAGTCTCAGCTCAGGGAAAGACAGGCTCAGCTCAGGGAAAGAAAGTGGACCGCGCACAGGAACGGAGGAAGGACCATGAGCCAGGACCACGACACGGGCCTCGATGTCGTAACCGGCGCCTTCAGCTACTCGGGCCGCGTCATCAGCCGGGCACTGCTCGATGTTGGCCGGCAGGTCCGCACCCTCACCGGGCACCCCGAGCGGGGTGCCGGTCAGTCCGAGATCGAAGTGAGGGGCCTGGACTTCGATGACCCGGCCGGTCTAGCGGCTTCCCTGGCCGGCACCACGACGCTGTACAACACGTACTGGGTCCGTTTCGCCCACGGTCGGGTCGACCACACCCTGGCGGTGGAGAACTCGCGGGCCCTGTTCCAGGCGGCGCGCCGGGCCGGCGTGGGCAAGATCGTCCACCTTTCCATACTCCATCCCTCGGCCGCCTCGCCCTACCCGTACTTCCGGGGCAAAGCCTTGGTCGAAAGGGCCCTGGCCGAGACCGGACTTCCATACGCCGTCCTGCGGCCGTCGGTGCTCTTCGACGAGCGAGGCGTGCTGCTCAACAACATCGCCTGGTTGCTGCGGCGGTTGCCCGTTTTCGCCGTGGGCGGTGACGGCGGCTACCGCGTGCGGCCTGTCCACGTCGACGACCTGGCCGCCCTGGCCCTGCAGGCGGCGGCGTGGCCGGGCGACCGCACGGCCGACGCCGTGGGCCCCGAGCGGCCCACGTTCGTCCAGCTGGTGGGCCAGATCCGGGAGGCCGTGGGCAGCCGCGCCCGCATCGTCCGCCTGCCGCCCCCGGTGCTCCTCGGCCTGTCCAGGGTGCTCGGCGCCGTTCTCCACGACGTGGTCCTGACGCCCGACGAATACCGGTCCATGGCCGATGGCCTAGCCGACTCCGATGCGCCGGCTACCGGCACCGTCCGCCTGTCGGAGTGGATAACCGAGCACCGGGGTACGCTCGGCCGCGAGTACGCCAACGAGCTCGACCGCCACTTCCGCTGATGCCCCAGATCCCGACCGTTGTGACCGCCGAGGGGGACGAGGTCGACGACTACCACGGTGAGCTCGTGGCGGACCCGTACCGATGGCTGGAGGACACCGACAGCCCCGAGACCCGCCGCTGGATCCAGGCCCAAAACGACCGGACCGAGGCTTTCCTGGCCGCCGTCCCGGGCCGGGAGGCCGTCCGCGCCCGCTTGAGCGAGCTGTGGGACTACCCGCGGTCCGAGGTCCCGTTCCGGGCCGGCTCGGCCTGGTTCCAGCGCCGGAACTCCGGTCTGCAGGACCAGTCGGTGCTGTACGTGATGACGTCGCCCGACGAGGTGGGGCGCGTCCTGCTCGACCCCAACCTGCTTTCGGGCGACGGCACGGTGGCGGTCACCGCTCTCGCCGTCACCGACGACGGCTCTCTGCTGGCCTACGCCACGAGCACGGCCGGGTCGGACTGGATGACCTGGCACGTGCGCGAGGTGGCCTCGGGGGCTGACCGGGCCGACCTCGTCGAGTGGAGCCGGTACAGCACGGCGGCGTGGCGGGACGTCTCGGGGTTCTACTACAGCGCCACCGACCGGCCCGAGCCGGGCGCCGAGCTGACCGGACAGGTCGGGGTGGTCCGCATCTTCTTACACGCCCTGGGCACCCCTCAAGCGGGGGACCGTCTCGTTTTCGAGGCCTCGGAGGAGCCGGAGTGGCTCCCGCACGCCAGCGTGACCGAAGACGGGCGCTTCCTGGTCATCTCGATATCTCGAGGCACCAACCCCGAGTCTCAGGTCCTGGTCCTCGACCACGCCCGCCGCGAGCGGGGGCTGCAGCCCCTGGTGGCCGGGTTCTCGTGCAAGGCGTCAGTGGTGGCCAACGTCGGCACCACCTTCTTCGTGGTCACCGACGACCAGGCCGAGCGCCAGCGCCTCGTCGCCATCGACCTCGACCACCCCGAGAGGGAAAGCTGGCGGGAAGTCGTCCCCGAGCGGGCCGCCGTGCTGGTCGGGGCGAGGAACTGCGGGGGCCGGCTCGTATGCCACCACCTCCAGGACGCCTGCTCACGCCTGTCCGTTGTCGAGCTCGACGGGGCCCACGTGCGGGACCTGGCCCTGCCCCCCATTGCCTCCTTGCGCCCCGGAGAAGACGAAGTGGGGATCGAAGGCCGGGCGGACAGCCCGCTGGTGCACTTCGGCCTGTGCTCGTTCATCGACTCGGGTTCGCTGTGGTCTCTTGACGTCGCTACGGGCGAGACCCGGATGCTGGAGGGCCCGGCGGCGCCCCTCGACGCCGGCGCCCTTGTGACCGAGCAGGTTTTCGTGACCGCCGATGACGGGGCCGCCGTCCCGCTGTTCCTCACCCGTCGGCGCGACGTGGCCCCTACGGGGGAGGTACCGGCGCTGCTCGTAGGCTATGGGGGCTTTGACATCCCCATGACGCCGGCGTTCTTGAGGAGCGACGCCCTGTTCGTGGAGCGGGGCGGGATCCTGGCCGTCGCCGTGTTGCGGGGCGGCGGCGAGTACGGCCGGTCCTGGCACGACGCCGGCCGGTTGGGCAACAAGCAGAGGGTCTTCGACGATTTTTGCGACTGCGCCCGGTGGCTGGCTTCCTCGGGCTGGTCCCGGCCGGCACGCATAGCCATCAACGGCGGCTCCAATGGAGGCCTGCTGGTAGGGGCGTGCCTGACCCAGCACCCGGAGCTGTTCGGGGCCGCCGTCCCTGAGGTAGGGGTGCTGGACATGCTGCGCTTCCACAAGTTCACCATCGGCTGGGCGTGGAAAAGCGACTTCGGCGACCCCGACGACCCCGAACAGTACCGCTGGGCCCGGGCCTACTCCCCGCTGCACAACATCAAGCCCGGCGTGCGTTACCCGCCCACTCTCATCACCACCGGCGACCACGACGACAGGGTCGTACCCGGCCATTCCTTCAAGTTCGCCGCCGCTTTGCAGGCGGCCCAAGGCGCGGGCGCAGAGGCGCCGGTGCTTATCAGGATCGAGACATCTGCTGGCCACGGGCTGGGAAAGCCGACGTCGAAGGCCATTAGCGAGCGAGCGGACGTCCTGACGTTCCTCGACGCCGTGCTCGGCCCATAGCTCCCCGGCCCATAGCTCCCCGTTATGTAGCTGCTGAGCCTATGGCCGCTGGTCGGAGCCAGTGTGGCCGTCGCCATGGAGCCGGGCCAGGACCTGGAGACGCTGCTGACCGGCGAGGGCGTTGCGGTCGAAAGGCGTGGCCAGCACGATGGCGGCGGCGCCCCGGGCCCAGCTCGACTCGTCCCATTGGTCGACCTCGACCTCGGTATCGCGCATCCAGCCCGGTAACCGCCGTGCCAGGCTGGAGCGGAAAGCCGTGTCCCAGTGCTGCCAGGACGCCGTCCCCTCGCCCGCCACGAGCAGGAGCTCGGGGTTGAGGGCGGCGATGACAGGGGCGATGCCGAAGGCTAGGCGCTGGCCGGCCCGGGCGAAGACGTGGCGGGCCCCGGTATCGCCCCGGTCAGCCAACCTGGTCAGGCGGTCGAGCCCCTGCCCGGACCGCAGGAGCCCGGCGGCGCGGCCGGCGGCGACAAGCCCGTCGGCCCCGATGTAGGCCTCCAGGCAACCGCGCTGGCCGCAGGCGCACGGTGGGCCGTTGTTGGACACCACGACGTGGCCCACCTCTCCGGCGCCCCCCTGGGAGCCACGCTCGAGGACGCCGTTGTTGACGCAGGCGAAACCGACGCCGCGGCCCACGGTCACCACGACGAAGCTACGGCGGGTGCGCCCGAGGCCGTAGAGCCGCTCGGCCACGGCCAGGGCTTTCACGTCGTTCTCGATCAGCACCGGCACGCCGATCGCCTGGCGCAGCTCCCGGCCGAGGGGCATTCGCGACCAGCCGAGCACGTCGGCGTCGACGTCGCCGACGTCAGGACGAGCGACCACGCCCGGCACGCAGACGCCGACGCCGAGAAGGCGGGTGGCACCGGTACCAACGAAGGCGCGCAGGCTGGCCAGTAGCCGCGGGATGGCGTCGAGGGCCAAGGCATCGAAGCTCTCAGTCGTGGTGGCGAGCACGTGGCCGTCGAGGCGGACGTCGACCAGGACTAGGTGGTCGGCCGCCAGCTTTACCCCGATGGCGTGCCCGGCGTCGGCGACCAGGCCGAGAAGCTGGCCCGGCCGGCCACCCTCGGACGGCGCATAGTAGAGCGGCTCGACGACGCCCTGCTGGATGAGCCTTCTGGTGACCTGGCTGACGGTGGCCGGGCTCAGGTCGAGGTCGCGGGCAATGGTGGCGCGCGATGCCGGCCCGTCGCGTCCCAGCAGGGCGAGGACGGCTATACGGGTGAGGTCGCTAGCCCCGACGTCTTCGTCGTTCATGGCGCGTCTTACGTTAGCCACTGTAGAAATGTCAGTCGATGTTCGCCGCGCCACAGGCGCGGCTCTGGCGACGAAACCTCCGTACTTCAAGCCAAGTGATGCCTTGACAACTGTACCCCCGTGACTTACTTTATATACTACATGAACAAACACGAGGAGCCTGGGCCCACCGAGCCAGGCGGCGACGTCGCCCGGCTCGTCGCCTCCTCCGTGGCCACGATGCTGAAAAACCAGGACCCCAGCGGAGCGTTCATCGCCTCTCCGGACTTTGCTGAGTACCGCTATTGCTGGCTTCGTGACGGGTCGTTCACCGCCTATGCCCTCGACCGCGCTGGCGAGACGGAGGCCGCTCGGGCGTTCCACGAATGGTCGGCCGCCGCCATCGAGGGGATCGGCCCCATCATCTCTGCCGCTCTTGACCGCCGGGCCGCGGGCCAGCGGATCGAGCCGCCGAGGATGCCGCCGGCTCGGTTCAGCCTGAGCGGCCACCCGGTAGGGGACGACTGGCCTAACTTCCAGATCGACGGCTACGGCACCTGGGTTTGGTCGCTCCACCAGCACCTGGAGAAGAGCGGCGTTCGGGAGCTCCCGTCCCGGCTGGCTCGGTCGGTCGAGAGTGTGGGCCGTTACCTGGCGGGGTTCGGCATGTCACCGTGCTATGACGTCTGGGAAGAGTCCGGCGATTCGGTGCACACGGCGACGCTCGGGTGTGTGTACGCCGGTTTGCAGGCGGCTGCCTCGATGCTCGGGGATGCGGCCTTGGCCGACGAGGCCGAGATAGTCCGGGCCGCCCTTCTCGACCAGGCGCGGCGCTTGGGCCGCTTTGCCAAATCGGACCGCGACCAGCAGATCGACGCCGCCCTGCTGTGGCTCTGCGAGCCCTTTCATGTGGTCGCCCCGGACGAGCCCGCTTTCGCCGAGACGCTCGGGCGGATCGTGGCCGAACTGGACTTCGACGGCGGGGTACGCCGGTACCCGACGGACACCTACTACGGAGGAGGTGCCTGGCCGGTGCTCACCGCCTCCCTGGGCTGGGCCCACGCCGTTGCCGGCGACCTCACCGCGGCGCAGAGGCGCCAGGACTGGGTCAGCGACCACTTCGACGACGAGGGCCGTCTCCGCGAGCAGTTCGGCGGGGACCGGCGCGACCCCGAGCACTACCGCGAGTGGGTAGGGCGCTGGGGCCCATCAGCCGCAGACCTCGTTTGGTCCCACGCCATGTACGTCGTGCTCGCCATAGAGGTCGCGGGCCGCAATGCCACATCGACCGGCACCACTCCAGCTACCCACGTGCTCTCCACAACTAATCCCGAGAGGAAGGAAAGGAACACCACATGACGAGGAAGGCAACCGTTCGCAGCAACTCAAGGCAAGGGAGCAGGAAGCGTTCCATCGGGACGGGCCTGGCCTGCACCACGCTCGCCGCCGGCGCCGCTCTTATGGGCCTGTCGCCCACCGTAGCCACGGCGTCGACGCCCAGCGTGACGTTGCAGTTCTGGAACACCTATAACACCACCGACAAAGAGTTCAGCACCATGCAGAATGTGGTCCTGAAGAAGTTCGAGCAGCAGAACCCCGGCATCAAGGTGGTCGCCGTCGACGTCCCGTACGCGCAGCTGGAGCAGAAGTTCATTGCCGCCGCCGCCGCCGGCAACCCGCCCGCCCTGCTCCGCTCCGATATAGCCTGGGTCCCGTCCTTCGCCGCCGAGGGGTTGCTCCTCAACCTGACCCGCCAGAAGTGGGCCCAGCCGATCTTGAAGGCGGCCCTCCCCGGCCCACTGTCGACGAACCTTTACGACGGCAAGTACTACGGGATCCCCGATGACACCAACACCCAGGTTCTGTTCTGGAACAAGGCGGACTTCTCTGCCTCCGGCCTGTCCGGCCCGCCCACGACGATCGCCCAGTTATGGTCGGACGCCGCCACCCTGACCAACAGCTCCAAAGGCCAGTTCGGCCTGGGTGTGGACGGCACCGACATCTGGAACGTCGGCCCCTACATATGGAGCGACGGTGGGTCCTTCACCAACTCGGCCATAAGCACCGCCAGCGGCTACATGAACGGGACCGCCACCGAGGCGGCTATCCAGCAGCTCGTAAACCTGGACAAGGCCGGTGACATCGGCTCCGACTTTGTCGGGGGCTCCGGGGCCGTTTCGGGCGAGACCGGGTTCCCCAAGGGCGAGTACGCCATGTACATCGACGGCCCGTGGGCGGTGCCGACCTACCGCCAGGCGAACTTCTCGGGCTACGGGATGGCGCTGTTCCCGGCCGGCCCGGGCGGCTCGGTCTCGACCGTGGGCGGCGAGGATCTCGTCATTGCCCGGGATGTCAAGAACCTGCCTGATTCGATTAAGCTGGCCCAGTTCCTGGCCTCGCCCTTCGCACAGCTGCAGATGGCCAACCAGGGCGACCTGGCCGGTTATACGACGGACTCCGCGGCCGAGATCAAGGCCCAGCCGTTCCTCAGTATCTTCGTCCAACAACTGGCGACGGCGAGGGCCCGTCCCGTGGCCCCCGGTTACTCCGAGCTCGACGCTGACTTCATCGCCGAACTGCAGGAGGTATTGGCCGGCAAGCTGTCCGTGTCGGACGCCATGAACGCCGCCGCCCAGGAGTCCAACGCCGCCCTGGCTGCCGCCGGCTAAATAGGTAATAGTTGATCCCGAGCAACACAGTCGAGCGACGCCCGGCAGAAGCCTTGCCGGGCGTCGGCTCGCGCCGCCGAGGCCGCTCCCGCCGCGCCCGCAACATGGCGACGCCCTACCTGCTGCTGGCGCCCGCCCTTGCCGTCTACATCATCTTCACCGTCTACCCCATTATTCGCCAGTTCGAGCTCGGCTTTTTCAATTGGCACATCTTCCCCGGCGCCTCCAACCCCTTTGTGGGTTGGTCCAACTACACCAAGATCTTCCATGACCCCATCGTCCGCACGGCGGCGTTCAACTCGTTCCTCTGGATCGTCATCACCGTGCCCGTGCAGATGGCGCTCGGCTTGTTTGCCGCTGCCGTCCTGGTCGACCGTCTGCCCGGGTCGGCGTTGTGGCGGGCGGCGGTGTACATCCCGGTCGTCACTTCGTACGTAGTCGTCAGCTGGGTTTTCTCTTACATCTTCAGCTCCCAGGGCGGCATCGCCAACGCCGTTGTCGGCTTTTTTGCCGGCCACAAAGAGAGCATCGACTGGACGGCCCAGACGTGGACGACCAACGGTGTCATGTGGCTGCTCACCATCTGGAAAGGCGTCGGCTGGTCTTTCATCATCTTCCTGGCGGCCCTGGACGGCGTCCCCCGGCAGCTGCTCGAGTCCGCCCGGATCGACGGCGCCTCGGAGCCTCGGGTATGGCGCCACGTCGTCATCCCCTCGCTGCGCCGGGCCATCACTTTTGTCACCGTTCTCCTCGTCATCGGCGCGGCGCAGGTTTTCACGCAGATCTACTTGATAACCAAGGGGGTCGGCGGGCCCTACAACTCGACCCAGACCTTCATGACTTACATGTACCAGCAGGCCTTCTCGTTCTTCGATTTCGGCTACGCCGCGGCCCTGGCGTCGTTGCTGGCCGTGGTCCTATTCGGCTTTAGTTGGGCCGAGATCCGTGTGTTCAGGCAGGAGGTCTGAGGAGAGCCATGGCCGCGATCAGGCTCGAGGGGAACCGGGAACGGGCGCCCGTCTCGCAACCAGGGCTGTTTGGCGTCCGGCGGAGGAACCGCCCTCGTCTTGTCATCGCCGTGCTCCTTACGTTGCTCTCGCTCGGCCCGCTGCTCTACATGCTCTCGCTGTCCTTCCAGAACAACGGGCAGCTCCTCGGGAACACGGTGCTGGTACCGACCCACCCGACCGTCGACAACTACACCCAGGCCTGGACCGAGAACAGTTTCGGCCACTACTTCTTCAACAGCCTGGTCGTTGCTCTCGCCACCGTCGTGATCACGGTCATCTGCGCCTCGCTGGCCGCTTTCGCCTTCGCCCGGTACCGCTTCCCCCTCCGCGAGCTGATCTTCTACCTCTTCCTGGCCGCCCTCGCCATACCCAACGTGCTGCTGCTCATCCCCCAGTACCTGCTCCTGGACCGGCTCCACCTGCTCGACTCGCTCGAAGGGCTTGTCTTCTTGTACGTGAGCTCCAATTTGCCCTTTATGATCTTCCTTCTCCGGGGCTTTTTCGAGGGGATACCGCGCGAGTACGAGGAGGCCTTCCGCCTGGACGGGGCGGGGACGATCAAGGTGATCGTCCGGCTGTTCGCGCCCCTTTCGTTGCCGGCCCTCGCCCTGGTGTCGATGTTCACTTTCAGCGCCGCATGGGACGAGTTCCCCATCGCCCTGACCATGCTCAATACGCCCACCAACTTCACCCTCCCCATCGGGCTGGCCGATTTCATCGGTGAGCACACCATTGCCTGGGGCCCGTTTTTCGCCGCCTCGGTCATCGCCACGATCCCGGTGGTGGTGGTCTTCCTGGTGACGCAACGCTGGGCCCGCAGTGGCGTTTCCCTGGGGGGACTGCGGTGACGAGCCTCGAGGGTGTGCGCGCCTTCTACCCCACCGGGCAGGAGCTGGCGCTGGGGCCGTTGCCGGCGGGCACCTGGCGCGTCGTCGCCCGCCGGGCCCGTGGCGATGTCGTCGACGGCGATGTCGTCGAGACCGACCTCGGTCGCGGCGCCCTCTTCCCGGGATTGGCCCCCGGCACCTATTCGATTGAGGCAATTGACCACGACGCCAGCGTCCTGGCCGAGGAACTGACGACCGTCGCTGAGCACGCCGGCGAACGGCCGGTCCACGGCTTCGCCACCTCCTTCTGCCACGATGACGTGCCCGCGGTCCTGGAATGGCTGCGGGCGCTGCGCTGCACGGTCGTGCAGGTTTACGACTGGATGGCCAGTTACGCGGCGCCCCTGGGACCTCCACAGGGTTGGAAGGACCCCTCCAACCGGCCGGTATCGTACGACGCGCTCCGGTCCCTGGCGGCGGGGATCCGGGCCGGTGGCGCGGTGGCGCACGCCTATGCACCGGTGTACGCCGTCGACCTACCGTTCGCGGCGGCTCATCCCGAGCTGCTCATGGTCCGCAATGATGGCCGCCCGCAACGCTTTTTCGACATGATCGAGCTCGCTGACCCTGCCAACGTGGGCTGGCAGCGCCATTTCGCCGCCACCTACGGCGCCGCGGCTGACAGCATCGGCTTCGACGGGTTCCACGTCGATACCTACGGCTACCCGCGCGCCGCCTACGACCCCCATGGTGAAGCCATAGACATGAGGGCGGCCTACGAGTCGTTCCTAGCCTTCTTCCGGGCCGCCCGGCCCCGGGACCAGATCAGCTTCAACCAGGTGAACGGCGTCCCCTCGGCGGTCAGGCTGCCGCCCGGGCCCGGCTTCCGGTACTGCGAGGTGTGGCCCCCCAACGACGAGTGGCGCCACCTGGAAGGGTTGATGGACCGCAGCTCGGGCCGGGCCGGGCTCCTGGAGGCCCCCGAGGCCAGGGACGCGCTCGTCCGGGGCAGCATCGCTTGCTACCCGCCGGTGTGGAGGAGGGACGACCCGGCCGGCCCGGTGGGGGGCCCGGCCCGGGAGGCCTCCTTGCGCACGGCGCTATGCACCGAAGCGGTGGCGACGTGCCTCGGCGCCAGTGCGCTGCTGTACGGCGACGTCCGCGCCGTGCTGTGCGACCCCTACTACCCCAAGCACGAGCGCCTGTCGGCGGGAGAGGCGGCGACCGTGCTCGCCTGGCACCGCTTCGCACTGCGCTGCCGCGACCTCTTCCTGGAGGGCGAGGACACCAGCTGGTACGACATAGCCGACGAAAACGGGGCCGTCGCGGTCAATTGGGACGGCCCAGTGCGGCCCGAGCCGGTGGGAGGGGCCCTCTTCGCCCGGGTCGTCCGTTCTGAGGACTGCGTCGCCGTCGGCGTCCTGGACCTCACGGGCAGCGCCCATGGCTCGTGGTCCGAGCCGACCGCGCCGGGACGGTGCCGCTCCGTGCGGGCGCGCCTCCTCCTCCAGGCCCCCGAACACTGGGACGCGGCCGTGGCCACGCTCGGCCGGGCCGGGGACCGCTTCGTGCCGGTGCCCGTAACGGAGGCCGAGCACCGGGAAGGGCGCGCCGTCGAGGTCGAGGTACCCCTCGAGGCGGGCTGGTCGGTGCTGCGCATGACGAGGTCCTGACACCTCGGCAATCAGGTCATCGGCGCGCCTACCGGTCCTGTCAGCCGGCCGGGACGAGGGGCCGCACTTCCTGGGCGACGAAGCGCACGAACGCTTCGGGGTCGGGGTCGTCGGCCGTGGGCTGGAGCACAACGGTGGTGGCGCCGGCCTCCGCCCAGCGCTGCACGGCTTCGGCCACGGCGACGGCATCCCCGGCCACACCGAGGTCCCGGGACGGGGCGCCGTACCCCCAGCGCTGGTATTCGCCCGCCAGGCGCTGTGCCGCCCCCGGCCCGGTGGCGGCGTGCAGGTAGACCACGACGGCGTGGGCGTCGCGCCGGCCGGCGGCGAGGCGGCCCTGGTCGATCACGGCGCAGGCGTGGCGGACTTTGTCGGGGCTGGTGCCTCCAGTCAGGAGGGTGCCATCGGCGCACTCCCCGGACAGGCGCAGAGACTGCGGGCCGACCGCTCCGGCCAGGACCGGCGCCGGCGTGGCCGGCGGCCAGTCCAGGGCCACCCGGTCGAGGCGTACGTAGCGCCCGCGGGTGGTGACCGTCTCCCCGGCCAGCAGGCGGCGGAGGGCGACGATGTACTCGCGCAGCAAGCCGAGCGGCGACTCGACGCGGGCACCCACCTGGCCCATCCACTCTTGTACGCCATGGCCCACGCACACCCGGGCCCGGCCAGGGAACAGGCGGTCCAGGGTGGCGACCTCCATGGCCGTCAGCGCCACATTGCGCAGGGGGGCCGGGAGCAACCCGATGCCTAGGCGGGCCCGGGAGGTCAGCGCCAGAGCGGTGGCGGCGGTGGCGATGCCGCTCTCCCGGAAGCAGTCCTCCCAGAGCCACAGCTCCTCCAGGCCGGCCCCGTCGGCGGCCCGGGCCACGGAGGCCAGGCGCTCGGGTGGCAGTTGGGGCAGGAAGACGGCGCCAAGGCTGGTCACCGCCGGATCTTCGCGCAACCGCCGGCTCCCTCTTGAAGAGCCCGGGGGCCCTTGTGTTACTGTGGCGGCTGAGGGTAACACACCACAGGGTTGGAAGCTGTCCCCTCCGGCTCGAAAGAGCCAGGCCTTCACCCCTTGACCCAGGGTGAAATAAGGCCAGGAAAGGAGGGGATCGCTATGGCAACTGGCACTGTGAAGTGGTTCAACGGTGAGAAGGGTTTCGGCTTCATCTCCCAGGACGCTGGCGGCGCTGACGTTTTCGTGCACTTCAGCGCGATTGCCGGCGAAGGTTACCGCAACCTCGAGGAAGGCCAAAAGGTCGACTACGAGACGAGCCAAGGCCCGAAAGGCCTGCAAGCCGTCAATGTTCGTGTAGTGCACTGAGAGTTACAGGACTTCCTCAGCCGGATTGACTGCACGTGCCTTAGCCAAGGCAGCAGCGGCTTTCAGGCACGGGCACCGGCACCAGCCGGTGCCCGGAGGTAAACACATCTTTGTTTAGGCGCGGCCTGAGCATTACCTGGCGCCGGGCTGGGTGGGCCGGCCCTCTGGGGCCGCTGGTGGCGGCCTAGCCCCTGTTCAGGGCGGCCAGCAACGCCCGGGGCCGGTTGGTGATCAGGCCCGCGGCGCCCAGGGCGGCGAGCTCGAGGGCCCGGTCGGGCGAATCAACCGTCCACGGGACCACGGCCAGGCCCCGGGAAGAGGCGGCGCTGAACAGCTCGGGCACGGCCATGGCGTCTTCGGGGTTGACGCCGCTCAGGCCCTCGGCCCGGTCGAGGTGGTGGCGCCAGTCGTCTCCTTCTTCCAGCAGCAATGCGGTCGTGGTCCCGGGGGCGTGGCGGAGGAAGTGGTGGAGAGAGGCGGGGTCGAACGAGGACACGACCACCTCCAGGGACGACGGCACTTGCCGGGACGACGGCACTTGCCGGGACGACGGCCCGGCCTGAGGATAGGGCGGTAGCTGTTGGCGCCGCGCCGAGCTGGCCAGGCGGCTGGCGTCGAGGAGCCCGGCGACACGTTGGGCCAGCACGTACCGGTCGTCCCAGCTCGGTTCGCCGGGGAGGTCCTTCAGCTCGATGTTGAGCACCACCGGGCCGCGCCGGGCGCCGACCGGCGGTTGGGCGCTGCCCTCCACCAACGCGCCCAGCAGCTCCGCCAGGGTGCTCAGGTGGCGGAGGGCGGCGTCAGCCAAAGCGCGCAGCGGGGTGCCCTGGGGTGCTGCGCACCCCGCCTCGATGTCGGCGGGCCCGATCTCGGCGTCGTGGTGGAGCACCACGGTGCCGTCGGCGCTCAAACGGGCGTCGACTTCGGCGCCGTCGGCCCCTGCCTCCAGGGCGGAGAGCACGGCGGCGACGCTGTTCTGCGGTCCCGGGTGGTCGCTCTCCAGCCAGTCGCCCCGGTGGGCTATTACCAGCGGCCGGGGGGCGGGTACCAGCGGCCTGGGGGCGAGGCCGGTCAACGCCGGTACGCTTCGGCCCTGAAACCCTGGGCCTGCAGAGAGGGGACGACCTGGTCCCGGTGCGAAGGGTCGCGGGTTTCGAGGGTCACGATCACCTCGACCTCGCTCACACCTACGGGCGCCCCGGAGCGGCGGTGCTCGACGGTCAAGAGGTTGAGCCCGAGCCTGCCCAGCGCGGCCGTGAGCGTCGCCAGTTCCCCCGGCTTGTCGGCCAGGACGACGCGCACCATGAGGTAGCGGCCGGCTGAGGTCAGGCCGTGCTCGACCAGGCGGGTCAACAGCAGGGGGTCGACATTGCCACCGGAAAGGACCAGCACCACGGGCTCGTCGCCAGGTACTTGCCCCGCCATCAATGCCGCCAGGCCCACCGCCCCGGCTGGCTCCACCACCCATTTGCAGCGTTCCAGGAGGAGCAGGACGGCCCGGCTTATCTCCTCCTCGGTGACAGTCACGACCCGGTCGACGAACGCCCGGGCGTGCTCGAAGGTCAGCTCCGAGACGCACTTGACAGCGATGCCGTCGGCCATCGTCTCCACGCTGGTCAGCTCCACCGGTCCGCCGGCAGCGAGGGCAACCTCCATCGTCGCCGCCCCGGCCGCCTCTACTCCTATAACCCGGGCCTTGGTGGCGCACCCGTGCAGGGCGGCGGCAATGCCGGCCACCAGGCCACCTCCTCCCACGGGCACGAGCACGAACCCGCTGGCGGCCACCTCTTCGGCCAGCTCCAGGCCTATGGTCCCCTGCCCGGCGATGACGTAAGGGTCGTCGAAGGGAGGGACGTAGTAGGCACCGTGCTCGGAGGCATAGACGCGGGCGGCGGCGATGGCGTCGTCGACGCTACCCGGCGCGAAGCGCACGTCGGCCCCATAAGCACGGGTGGCTTCCACCTTGGGCAAAGAGGCGCCCTGAGGCATGAAGACGGTGGACCGCAACCGGCACAGCGACGCCGCCAGTGCCACTCCCTGGGCGTGGTTGCCGGCCGACGCGGCCACGATCTCTTCGGCCCCCCCGTCGGCGGCCAGGACGGAAATACGGTTGAACGCACCACGGATTTTGAACGACCCCGTACGCTGAAAATGCTCGGGTTTCACGAACACGGGCCGGCCCGTGAGTTTGGACAGGGCGCTCGAGTAGAGAGCCGGTGTGGGCCGTATGACCCCTCTAAGGCGCCGCGCCGCTTCCTCGATCTGGTCCAAGCCGACGAGGGAGCTCATTGTGGCCATGGGCCCAGCTTGGTCGGGTGGCGGCGGCCGGTCAAGGAGCCCGAGCCGTTGGCTACTGTGCTCTTGAGATGCCGACGACGGACGGGGCCGTGATCTGTGACGACGGGCTCGGGCGGTGCCCCTGGGCGACGGCGCCGGCCGAGTACCGGGGTTACCACGACGACGAATGGGGACGGCCCGTCGGCGACGACAGGCGGATCTTCGAGAAACTGTGCCTCGAGGGGTTCCAAAGCGGCCTGTCGTGGCTGACGGTCCTGCGCAAACGAGAAGGTTTCCGCACCGCGTTCGCATCTTTCGACCCTGCCGCCGTCGCCGGGTTCAGTGAGCAAGACGTGGCCCGGTTGCTGTCCGATATTTCCATTGTGCGCCATCGGGGGAAAATAGAGGCGACGATCGCAAATGCGCGCGCTCTGCTCGGGTTGTGGGCAACGGGGCAGTCATTGGCCGCCATGCTCTGGGCGCACGAGGTGCCGTCTGCTTCCCCGGTGATGACGGTGGACGTGCCCGCCTCGACCGTCCAATCTCAGGCACTCTCGGCCGCGCTGCGCCGGCAGGGCTTCCGGTTCGTCGGCCCGACGACCGTCTACGCCGCCATGCAGTCCCTCGGTGTGGTCAACGACCACCTGTCCGGGTGCCATTTCCGCTCTGTCGTCGAGACGGAGCGCTCCCGGTTCGTGCGGCCGGCTGGGCCTGGGCCGGCGGTTTGACCATGGGCACCGACAACTCGTCCGAGCACGGCCCGTTCGACATAATCGGCGACGTCCACGGGTGCTTTGACGAACTGGCCAAGCTGCTCGGCCTGCTTGGTTACGCGTTGGGTGCCGGCACCGGTCCTTGTCACCCGGACGGCCGCCGGGCACTGTTCGTGGGGGACTTGGTCAACCGCGGCCCGGCCACGCCGGACGTGCTGCGCCTGGCCATGAGCATGGTGGCGTCAGGGAACGCCAGGTGCGTGCAGGGCAACCACGATGTGGTGCTGCTCGAAGCGCTCAAGGTGCGCGGCGCGCCCCGGTCGCCCCGGGCCACGGGCGCCGAGGAGGAGGCTCCGTCCCACGGCCTGGCCGAGTCCCTGGAACAGCTGGCAAACGAGCCCTCGGAGTTCGTGGCCCGGGCCGCCACTTTCCTCGACGGGCTGGCGAGCCATCTGGTCCTGGACGGGGGGAAGCTGGTCGTGGCCCACGACGGCGTGCCCGCCGAACTGGGGGGACGCCCTTCGCCGGGCACGATCGTCGTCTACGGGCACACGCCGGTCGGGAGCGCGCGCTGGGTGAACGGGACGATTTGTATAGACACGGGCTGCGTTTACGGGGGGAGGTTGACGGCCTTGCGGTACCCCGAACGGGATCTGGTCAGTGTGGCCGCCCGCCAAACTTATTGGGTGCCAGCCCACCTTCGCAGCCCAGGTCTGTGATATAACCGTCGCTACCGAGATTGCTAGTCGGAGGGAGAGCTCTATGACCGAGGTGATTTCGAGCGCGAGGCCGGCGGGCGTGCCGGAGGGCGCGGGACCGGGCGGCCAAGCCCTGGCGGCGCCACCCCTGCAAATAGTCCCGCTGGCAGGCATACCCCTGGTAGTGCTGGCCCTGGTCGGGCTCGTGGTCACCCTGGCCCTCAACAAGCTGTGGGGGCTCGAGTTCTTCCATGTGGTCGGTGGGGCCCTATGGACAGGCATCGACCTTTTCCTGGGCTTTATCATCGGGCCCGTTCTCGGCCGGATGAGCATCCCGGCCCGGGTCGAGTTCTCCAAGCGTTTCATGCCCAAAATGGTCCTGCTCATGCCGACCTTAGTGGTAATCACCCTGACCGGCGGCTGGCAATTGGCGAGGCACGTCGGCAACCTGTCGGCGTCGAGCCCGAACCATGGGTGGATAATCGCCAGCTTCGTGGTGGTCGGCGTCATGGCCATTGTTGCTTTGGGCATCCTGGAGCCGGCCAACCTGGCCGTGCTGTTCGAGCTCAGAAAGCCGGTGCCCAACGGCGCCCTCATCGGAAAATTGATGAAGCGTTTTATCTATACGGCCGGCGTCACCGGTGCCATGCAGGTAGCCACATTGTTGATAATGA
>JBEKNX010000050.1:0-16317 GCA_049522375.1 Acidimicrobiales bacterium
CATCCTGAAGGAACGCGAACCTCGTTATGTCGAAATCCGTCGGCGCCTGGCCGCTTATCCCTCGTCCCGACAGGTGTTGACCCCAGCCACGGTGGCGGGCGGGGTGCTGTTGGGCGCAGCCAAAACGTCGGGGACGGCGACGGGGACGAGTTTCGCTGGCGCGGGCACGGGGACCAGCTTCGCCGACCGCGGCAGGGGCACGGGCGGCCCGTCGGCGGGCGCGGCCGCGGCGGACGTCCTGTCGGGCCCCGGCTGGCGACGCCCGGCGGCGCGCCGTAGCAACGGTGGTACAGGCAACGCCGGTACCGGCAATGGTGGTATAGGCAACGGCGGTACCGCCACCGGCGCAGGCGGCGGCAACGGCGCCCCCGCCAGCACGGACGAGCCGGCCATGGACGTCGCCTTCGAGAGCTACGCCGGGCCGCTGCGGCCTCGTGCCGGCGCCCCGGCTACGGCCCCGACGCCGGACCAGCCCGACGCCGTGGTCCCCGACCTGGTGATCCCGCCCGCCCCGAGCCCTCGGCCGGCGGGCGCCGGAGATGGCACCGGTGCCGGCGGGCGCGCCGCCAAAGACCAGGGCCAGGCCGGGGCGGGTGCGCCCGCCCCTACGGGCAAGGTGCCCCCCAGGCCGCGAGGGGCGCCGCCCCGGGCGCGCAAGAAGGCTCCTCGCCGGCGTTAGTGCCGGCCCCGGCGCGGCACCGTCCGGCGCGCTGCGGCGCCGGGCTGAGCGGTCGCGAGCCGGTCCCGTAGTACGCTCGGTACATGGTGTACGAGGCGGCGCGCATAAAGGACCTGATCAGGGACGTCCCCGACTTCCCCAAGCCCGGCGTGGTGTTCAAGGACGTCACCCCGCTGCTGGCTGACGCCCAAGGGCTGGCCGGTTGCACCGACGACTTGGCCGACCGGTTCGCCCACGAGCGCGTCGACAAGGTGATCGGAGTGGAGGCGAGAGGTTTCATAATCGCCGCGCCCGTCGCCTACCGCCTGGGCGCTGGTTTCGTGCCCGTGCGCAAGAAGGGCAAACTTCCCTCCGACGTTTATTCCGACACCTATGAGCTCGAGTACGGCACAGACACCCTGGAGGTGCACAGCGACGCCTTGCGGCCGGGCGAGAGGGCCCTGGTGGTCGACGACGTGCTCGCCACCGGGGGCACCGCCGCCGCCACCTGCCGGCTGGCGGGCAAGCTGGGTGCCCAGGTAGTCGGGTTCGGCTGCATCCTGGAGCTCGGTTTCCTGGAGGGGCGCAAACGGCTCGAGGGCGTGGACGTCGTGGCCCTCGTCAGTTATGAATAACAGGACGGGGACAGGAGTTATTAACAACAGCGCCGGGGCAGGACCGGAGGCGACCTGCTAAAGGGAAAGGGCCAGCATTGACAACAGTAGAGCGGTCTTCACGGGGGCGTGCGGCTGCCACTGTCGAGCGCGTCCTGCCCTGGCGCCGCCAAGGCCCACCTACGCCCGACTTCCTCGGCCCTTTGCTGGCGGCGTACCGAGAGCGTCATCCCAAGGGCGACTCCAGCCTCATCGTTAAAGCTTACGAGACGGCGGAAAAAGCCCACGAAGGCCAGTTCCGGCGCTCGGGAGAGGCTTTCATCTCCCATCCCGTAGCGGTGGCCACCGTGCTGGCCGGCCTGGGCATGGACGACATAACCCTGGCCGCCGCCCTGTTACACGACTCGGTCGAAGACACGGCGGTCTCCCTGGAGGAGATAGAGGGCGGTTTCGGGCCCACCGTGGCCCAGATCGTGGACGGGGTCACCAAGCTCGAGCGGGTCTCGTTCGACTCGCGCGCCGCGGCGCAGGCGGCGACCATGCGCAAAATGCTGGTGGCCATGGCCAAGGACCCCCGGGTCCTGCTCATAAAGCTCGGTGACCGCCTGCACAATATGCGCACGGTGGGGGCCATGCCCGAAGCCAGCCAGAAGCGGACCGCTCAGGAAACGCTAGACGTTTACGCTCCTTTAGCCCACCGCTTCGGCATCTCGGACATCAAGTGGCAGCTGGAGGACCTCTCGTTCGCCACCCTGCACCCCCGCCGGTACGCCGAGATCGAGCAGATGGTGGCGGCCCGGGCGCCCGAGCGCGACGTGTACCTGGCCCAGGTCATCGAGCAGGTGCAAGAGCGCCTGCTGGCGGCCCGCATCGAAGCGCAGGTGACAGGGCGGCCTAAGCACCTGTACTCCATTTACGAGAAGATGGTCCTGAAGAACAAAGAGTTCGACGAGATCTACGACCTGGTCGGCGTGCGGGTGATCGTGAGCTCGGTGAAGGACTGTTGGGCCGCCCTGGGCGCTATCCACGGCACCTGGGCCCCCATACAGGGCCGCTTCAAGGACTACATAAACACGCCCAAGTTCAACCTCTACCAATCGCTGCACACCACCGTCGTGGGCGCCCAGGGCAAGCCCCTGGAGGTCCAGATCCGCACCCTGGAAATGCACAACCGGGCCGAACGGGGGATCGCTGCTCACTGGGGCTACAAGGAGAACGCTTCGACGGCCGACGTGGCCTGGTTGCAGAGGATCGTGGACTGGTCGGCGGAAAGCACCGACCCGGCCGAGTTCCTGGAAAGCTTGAAGCTCGACCTCGAGACCGACGAAGTCTTTGTCTTCACTCCCAAAGGCGACGTCGTCGCATTGCCGGTGGGGGCGACACCGGTCGATTTCGCCTATTCGATCCACACCGAGGTGGGCCACCGTTGCATCGGGGCCCGGCTCAACGGTCGCCTGGTGCCGCTGGACTCCAAGCTGACTTCGGGCGACAGCGTTGAGATCTTCACCTCCAAGGTGCCCTCGGCCGGGCCGAGCCGGGACTGGCTCGACATCGTCGTCACCCCGCGTGCCCGCAACAAGATCCGCCAGTGGTTCAGCCGTGAACGGCGTGAGGACGCCATGGAGACGGGGCGGGAGGAGCTGGTTAAGGCCCTGCGCAAGGAGGGCCTGCCCCTGCAGAAGCTGATGGGCAGCGAGCCGCTGCGCAAGATTAGCGAAGCCATGCACTATGCCGACCTCGACGGGCTTTATGCGGCCATCGGTGAGGGCCACGTCTCCGGCCAGGCTGTGGCTCAGCGCCTGGCCCGGGAACTGCGGGGCGGGGACCAGGACGTCCAGCTGCCCTCGACGGTCCGCCAACCCCGCCGGGCCGCCAGCAAGCAGGGGATCGGCCTGCACGTCGAGGGCCTCGACGACGTGATGGTCCGCCTGGCCCGCTGCTGCACCCCGGTACCGGGCGACGAGATCATCGGCTTTGTGACCCGGGGCCGGGGCGTGAGCGTGCACCGCAGCGACTGCGCCAACGCCGCCTCGCTGGCCGCGGGAGAGGTGGGCCGGCTCATCGAGGTGGAGTGGGACAGGGACCGCCCGGGCAGTTTCCTGGCCGCCCTGGAGATCAAGGCTCTGGACCGCAGCCGGCTCGGCGTGGACGTCTGGAAGGTCCTGTCCGACCACCACCTCAACATCCTGCGCAGCGAGAGCCACACGGGCGCCGACCGGGTGAGCAAGATGCGTTTCGAGTTCGAGCTGGCCGACCCCGCTCATCTCGAATCGGTGCTGGGCGCCCTCAAGCGCATCGACAGTGTCTACGACGCCTACCGCGCCTTGCCCGGGGCCGGCAACGGCGCCCGAGGGCCGGCTTGACGGCTGACCTCTTCCAGGCCGCGCTCGAACGGCGCCTGGCCACGGAGGGCCCGCTGGCCGCCCGCATGCGACCGCAGCGTCTTGAGGAGATGGTGGGCCAGGAACACCTGCTGGCGCCGGGACGGCCTCTCCGGGCGCTCATAGAAGCCGATCGGCTGAGCTCCGCCGTGCTGTGGGGGCCTCCGGGCACGGGCAAGACCACGCTGGCGCGCCTGATCGCCGGGGCCACCAAGCGGGCTTTCGTAGGCTTGTCGGCCGTGTCCGCCGGGGTCAAGGACGTAAGGGAGACGGTGGAGGGGGCCAAGGCCCTCCTGGGCGAGCAAGGGCGAAGGACGGTCCTGTTCCTGGACGAAGTGCACCGCTTCAACCGGGCGCAACAGGACGCCCTACTGCCTTCGGTGGAAGAGGGCGAGCTCACCCTGATCGGCGCCACCACCGAGAACCCGTTCTTCTCCGTCAACGGGCCTCTGCTGTCGCGCAGCACGCTGTTCCGCCTGGAGCCTTTGTCCGAACGGGCCGTCCTGGTACTGCTGCGCCGCGCCCTGGAGCGCGAGAAGGCCAGTGCCCAGGAGGAAGCGCTCGAGCTGCTGGCCCGGCTGGTCGAGGGCGACGCTCGGGCGGCGTTGAACGGCCTGGAAGTCGCCTTGGCCTTGGCTGAGGCCGACCAGCGCAACGAGGTCGTGACGGCCGACATCGAGGCGGCCCGGAGCACCCGGGCGGTGCGCTACGGGGAAGACGAGCACTACGACGTCATCAGCGCCTTTATAAAGAGCATCAGGGGCTCGGACGCCGACGCTGGCCTGTACTGGCTGGCGCGCATGCTAGAGGCGGGCGAAGACGCCCGGTTCATCGCCCGGCGCCTGGTCATACTGGCCAGCGAGGACGTGGGCATGGCCGACCCCCGGTCGTTGCTGGTGGCCGACGCCGCCGCCCGGGCGGTGGAGTTCGTGGGCTTGCCCGAGGCCCAGCTCAACCTCGCCCACGCCGTGGTCCACCTGGCCAATGCGCCCAAGTCCAACTCGGTCACCACCGCCCTCGGCCGTGCCCGGGAGGATGTCGCCTCCCTGGCCGCCGGGGCCGTGCCCAGGCACCTGCGCGACGCTCATTACCCCGGCGCCGCCCGCCTCGGGCATGGCCAGGGCTACGTCTATCCTCACAACGAGCCCGATGGCTGGGTGGCCCAGCAGTACCGGCCCGCCCACCTGGAGGGCCGCACCTATTGGGAACCGACGGGCAGGGGCGAGGACGTGCGGGGGCGAGACGGCGGCCCTGGCTACCAGAGCGCCGGCGGTGCTGGGCACGAGGGGGACAGCGGTGCTGGTCACGAGGAGGCCAGCCGTGCTGGGCACGAGGGGGGCGGCGGTGCCGGCGGCAGCGGTCAGTAAGCTGAGAGGCCGATGCCCCTGCACTTGCTGGCGGCCACCGACGTCGTAGCCGTTGGCGTGACCGTGGTCGCCACCCTGGTCGTGGTGGCGCTGCTGGCTGCCGTCGGCTCGCTGCTGGGCGCCGTGCGTGACCTGCGCCGCCAGGCGGACGAACTGAGGCGCGAGGCGAGCGAGCTGCTGGACGAGCTGGGCGCCACCGTGCACGAAGCGGGCTTGGAGGTAGAGCGGGTCGAGCGGCTGGTCGGCAGCGCCGAGGCGATCAGCGAGGTCGTCTGCTCGGCCTCCCGGTTGGTGGGCGGGGCGGTGGCGTCCCCCTTCATCAAGCTCGTGGCGCTGGGTGCGGGGGTGGCCCGGGGCCTGAGGCTGATCAGAGGCGGCGGGACGGCCGAGCCGGCCCCCGTCGGCCGGGACGCCGGGCGGGGGCGCCACCGGGCCGGAGGCCAGGCCGGCCGTGGCACTGGCGGGCGAGGACAGGTCCTGGCCGTGCGCTCGCGCGCCCGGTCCGAGCCGCGGCGGGCGCCGAGAAGGTCCACCGTCGCCAAAGGCGGCCGGCGTTGATGCCGAGCCCGTGGGGTGACGTCGGAACGACTGGCGTGATGTACGAGCGTGGCGTTATCTGCGGGTGGCAGGCCTGATGTTCAAGCGGGTGACGTGGTTGGGAGCCGGGCTGGTGACCGGCTTTGTCGCCTCCAAGTGGGTAGAGCGCAAGGCTCGCCGCCGTTTGGCCCGTTACCTCCCGGCTCGCCAGTTGCCGTTGCGGGCCGGAGCCGACATCGCCGACAAGGCCCGAGGCCTGGCCGTTGCCAAGATCGCCGACCTGCGCAGCGCCGTCGAAGAGGGTCGCAGCACCATGGTCGCCCGGGAGGCCGAGCTGCGACGGCAGTGGGACCTTCAGGGGCCCGGGGAACAACGGGACGGAGGAAGAGCCGATGCAGTCTGGGACAGGCAACGGGGTAGGCGGTAAGCAGGTCGTCCTTACCGGGGGTACCAACGGGATAGGTCTGGCCGCGGTCGAGGCCCTAGTGGCCCGGGGCGCCAACGTGGCCCTGGTGGCACGCGATAAGGCCCGCGGGGAGGTTGCCGCCGCTCGTGCCCGCGCTGGTGCCGCTGCCTCTGGTGGTGGTGCCTCTGGTGCCGGTGACCCCGGTGCCGTCGATGTGCTGGTAGCCGACCTGAGCTCCCAGGCTGACGTCCGCCGGCTGGCGGCGGAGATCGCTTCTCGTTACGACCGGGTCGACGTCCTCGTCAACAACGCAGGAGCGATTTTCGCGTCGCGGCAATTGACCGGGGACGGCGTGGAGCGGACGTGGGCGCTCAACCATATTGGCCCGTTCCTGCTCACTACGCTGTTATTGGAGAAACTGCGCCATTCCGCTCCCGCCCGGGTCATAACGACAGCCTCGGACGCCAGCAAGAACGCCGAGGTACCGTTCACCGACATAGACGGCGCCGTCGCCTACGGCCGGGGCATCGGCTCGGGGCGGGGGTTCCGCCGGTACGGGCAAACGAAGTTGGCCAACCTCGTTTTCACGCAGGAACTGGCCCGGCGCCTACAGGGCTCGGGCGTGACGGCTTACAGTTTTCACCCCGGCACCGTCGCCACTAACTTCAACCACAACAACGGGGCGTTTATGAGCCTGGCCATGGCGCTCATAAAGCCGTTCTCACGTTCGGCGGCCAAGGGCGCGGAAACGCTGGTATGGCTGGCCGAGGCGCCCGCCGAGAGCCTGCGCAGCGGCGGCTACTACTTCGACAACAAAGAGGCCCCGGTGCCGACCGGCGGCGCCGGGGAAGGCATCGGGGCCCGCCTGTGGGAGCTGAGCGAAAAACAGGTGGAAGGCTCGGCCGCACCTACGCCCGCCTAGGGCTGCGCAAGATCAAGTGCCATAAGTGCAATTCTCACGGTCCGCTTACCCGGCCCTGGTGGATCCCCTGGACGCGCCTATCCCGAACGCTTTATATCGTCACCAAGCCGGCCCGCAGGGCCGGGGCGGTAGTGCCGGCCCGCCAGGGCCGGCATGCCTTGAAAAGCATGAGCCGCCTCCGGCGTCTCACTACCGCCTCGCTCGCTCCGCTCGCTCGTTGGTGCCGGGAGAGCAGTCCAGCCGACGCGGCGCAGACACGGCGATTATTTCTGCAGCGTCCTAGTTGGCCGAACGGGCCCCGTCGGCAGGCAGAAGGGGGCCCGCCGCGGCTATCGCGGACGTCTTGCTGCCCCCTAACGTAAGCAATCCCCTATTAGCCCCCTCGACAACCCCTGGCTTTGTGGAGTTGCATCCGCGGGGTGGCGGCTCCGGGGGATCAATGCCGGAAAACGAACGTAAATGGACAGAGCTCCCGGCGTCGGTGAGGAACTGGACGAGACGCGATGAAAACCGGGAGCAAATGGGGAATTAATTACAGCCGACGCCTCCGGCGATGGACAGGGCGCCGAGAACCGGGCCTGAACGACCGCTCTCAACGGCCCGCGCCGCCTCCGAGGAGGTCGAAGGAAACCACGGCCGGTCCGGTCCGCGGGCCCGGGGGCAGGTCGGCGAGGACCCTCCCGTCCTGGGCCCGAGCGGTCACCGGTAGGCCCCCGGCCAGAGCGGCGGAGCGAAGCTCGAGAGAGCCGGGCCGGGCGTGTAGCTCCGTCGGTCCCCACGCGTCGACGAAGGCCCAGGCGCGTCGGCACTTTTGTGTCCAGCGGGACCATGGGGCCTATGGCCAGTTAGGGTCGGCCGCCACCGGGCGGGACAGCTGGACCACGTACCACACATGGCCGATGCCTTCGCCTTTCACCGTGCCCGGGCTGTCATGGCTGAAGGTGTACAGAGGTTTGCCGTCCCAGGTGACCTGGCGCCCGGTGACGCCGGGGACCGCCCCCACCCCGCTTATGCCGTTGCTCAGCTGGGCCAACGTCTCGCCCGGGGGGACGGTCAGAGGAGGCCACACAACGAGGCAGGCGCCCGTGCAGGCCCAATGGGACGGCTTGTCGTCGGCGTTGTAGTACAGGGCCATGCCCTTTTGGTCGACCAGCACTTTGCCGTACTTGTGGACCTTGGCCGTCTTCACCAGGGCCCTGTTGCCGACCTCGGCCGGCCGGCGAGCGGCCGCGGCCGCGGGGAGCCCCGTCATGGCCAAAACCCCCAGCAGGGCCAGACCGGTCGTCATAGCCAAGGCCGCCGTCAGGGCCAACGCCATGCCGGGGCCCCGTGCGGCCAGGCCCCGTGCGGCCAGGCCCCGTGCGGCCCGGCCCCGTGCGGCCAGGCCCCGTGCGGCGAGATCAGTGCCCGCGCGCGAGCCTGGGGTGCCGGGCCCGGGCGGCCCGGATGTCGTACCGTTCATGACGTGGCTCCTTCGCAGGTCGGGCAGGTGGTGCGGTGACGCCGGCCGTACTCATTATCCCGTCTCGCCGGGCGGCGACGGCGGCGGGGCAGATCCTTTCCGGCCGCCTGCACGTACCCCGTACGTGAGCCGAAAAGGCATCGGTGAGGCCGGTGCGTCCGACGAGGCCCTCCTGGCCGGCATGGGCGTCGGCGACGAACGCGCCGGCGTGGCCTTTGTCCGCCGCTACCAGCGGCGCGTTTTCGGCCTGGCGCTGAGCATGGTGGGCGACGCCGCCCTGGCCGAGGACATCGCTCAGGAGGCTTTCTTGCGGGCGTGGCGCCACGCCCTGGTGTTCGACCGCCGGAGGGCCTCGGTCGGGACCTGGATCCTCACCATAACCCGCAACCTGGCGGTCGACGCCCTCCGCCTGCGGCGCCCGATCGTGACCGACCCGGCCGATTCGATGTGGGCCAGCCTGGCCAGCGGGGGAGCGTCGCTCGAGGACAAAGCCGAGACCTCCGACCTGAGAGGGCGCATCTCCAAGTCGCTGGCCGCGCTGCCGCCCGAGCAGAGCCGGGCGCTGGTGCTGGCCGCCGTGTACGGCTACACGGCGGCCGAGATCAGCCAAGTTGAGGCCGTCCCCCTGGGTACGGCCAAGACCCGGGTGCGCCGGGGCCTGCAGAAGCTCCGGGCGTCCGCGTCCCTACGCGAGCTGGCCAGCGGCGGGGCCAATGACCCGGCGGGGGGAGGTGAGCGGCTATGAACGAACGCGAAGACGAGTACCCGGGCGACGGCCCGGACGACCTGGCGGGCGCCGGCTCGGGCGCGGCGGGCGACGGGCTAGCGCCCGAGTGCGCCCGCGTCGGCCCCGACCTGGCCGAACTGGCGCTCGGAGCGCTCACCGGCAAGGAAAGGGTGGCCGCTCTGGCCCACCTGGAGGAGTGCGCCAGGTGCTCGGCCGAAGTCGACGAGCTGGCTGCCGCCGCCGACCAGCTGCTGCACCTGGCTCCCGCAGCCGAGCCCCCGGTGGGCTTTGAAGCTCGCGTCTTCGAGCGCCTGGGGCTGCGCCCGGGACCGGTCGGGTGGCGCGCCTGGTCGATCTGGAGGCCCAAGCTGGCCCTGGCCGTGGCGGCCGCCGCGGTAGTGGTGGCGTTCGGGCTGGGAACCCTGCTGGGCTACGGGACCAGGGGCGACGGGACAGAGCACTACCCCGATCAGGGCCCTATCCACGTCGCCGCCCTGTACGCCGGGGGACGCCCGGTCGGCCGGGTCATGGTTTATGCCGGCAACCCCACCTGGCTGTTCATGTACATGGACGACGCCAGCTGGCAGGGGACACTGCGCTGCGAGGTGGTCCTCGACCAGGGCCCTCCCGTCATGCTGGGCCGGTTCTGGTTGTCCGGGGGCAAAGGAGCGTGGGCGGCCAGCGTGGCTCAGCCCGCCGGGCGCCTGAGCCAGGCGCGTGTCGTCGGTGCTGCAGGCAACGTCCTGGCATCAGCGAACCTCACCTGAGCGGCCTTTCCTACCGGGCCCCTCCTGAGCGCCCTCGACCTGAGCGGCCTCGACTGACGCCCTCCTGATGGCCGCTGTTCCTGGGCCGGCAAGTACTGAGCGGGGCCGGCCCGGGCAGTAACCTTGTCAGTATGGATGCGAACGGGCTTCGGCGCGCCTTTGTGGACTTCTTTGTGGCGCGCGGCCACACCGAGGTGCCCTCGGGCGGGCTCGTGCCGCACCACCCCCGGGCGCCGCTGTTCACCAATGCGGGCATGAACCAGTTCATCCCCTACTTCCTGGGCGAGGAAATCCCGCCCTACCGTCGTGCGGTCAGCGTGCAGAAGTGCGTGCGTGTCCGGGGCAAGCACGACGACATCGAACAGGTCGGCCGTACGCCCAAGCACGCCACATTTTTTGAGATGCTGGGCAATTTCAGTTTCGGGGACTATTTCAAGCACGACGCCATTGTCTGGGCGTGGGAGCTCCTGACCGAGGTACTGGGCCTGGAAGGCGACCGCTTGTGGGTGACGGTCTACAACGACGACGACGAAGCCGCCGACATATGGGCGGACCGGGTCGGCGTCCCCCGGAGCCGTATACAACGCACCGGGGAGGACAATTTCTGGGAAATGGGCGAAACCGGTCCCTGCGGGCCGTGCTCGGAGCTGCATTTCGACCGCGGCCCCGAGTGGGGCGCCGGCGGCGGCCCCGTCGGGGGCGGCGAGGCCCGTTTCGTCGAACTGTGGAACCTCGTTTTCCAGACATATGACCGTCAGCCTTCGGGTGAACTGGTCCCCCTCCCCAAGCCCTGCATCGACACCGGGGCCGGTTTCGAACGCATGCTCACCGTGCTCCAGGACGTCGCGTCCCTCTGGGACACCGACGTGTTGCGCCCGCTCGTGGCCCGGGCCGAGGCCTTGACGGGCCGCCGGTACGGCGAGGACACCGAGGTCGACGTGGCCCTGCGGGTCCTGGCCGACCATGCCCGGACGTTCTCGTTCATGATCTCCGACGGTGTCTTCCCCTCCAACGAGGACCGCGGTTACGTGTTGCGCCGGATAATAAGGCGCGCTGTCCTGCGGGCCAGCCTGCTGGGCACGACCAGGCCGGTGTGCCCGGGCATGGTGGAGGCCGTGGTGGAGGTGATGGGCGAGGCCTACCCCGACCTGGCTCACAACGCCGATTTCGTTTCCGGGGTGGCGGCCCGCGAAGAGGAGCGTTTCCGGGCCAATTTGCGCTCGGGGATGGCGCTGCTCGAGGCCGAGCTGGCCGGTGGCCAGGTCATCGGCGGCGAGACCGCCTTCAAATTGCACGACACCCACGGTTTCCCCATCGAACTAACTAGGGAGATTGCTACCGGGAGGGGAGCGAGCCTGGACGACGAAGGCTTCGCCCTTGCCATGCAGCGCCAGCGCGAGCAGTCCCGTGAGGCCGGCAGGGGCAAAGCGGGCGGCGACCAGGCCAACCTCGCTTCTTACCGTGAGATCGTGGAGCAGTTCGGCCCTACGACGTTCACGGGGTACACGGCGCTGGAGGGCCACGGGCGCGTGCTGGCCGTGCTCGAGGGTGAGGAAAAAGGGACGGTGGAGATATTTCTCGACCGCACCCCTTTTTACGCCGAAGCGGGCGGCCAGGTCGGCGATACGGGCATAATTTCCACTTCCACCGGGCGCGCCCGCGTCACCGGGACCACGCCCGCGCTGCCGGGGCTGCACCGCCACGTCGCTGTGATCAATGAGGGCCACATCGCCGCCGGGCAAGAGGCCGAGGTCGAGGTGGACGCCGAGCGCCGGGCGGCCGTCCGGCGCAACCACACCGGGACCCACCTGCTCCACTGGGCTTTGCGCCAAGTCCTCGGCCCGCACGTGAAGCAGCAGGGGTCGCTTGTGGCCCCCGACCGGCTGCGCTTCGACTTCACCCATTACGCCCCCGTGTCCCGGGCCGAGATGGACCAGATCGAGGACCTGGTCAACACGCAGATCCTGGCGGACATGGAGGTGGTGACCGAGGAGATGCCCCGGGCCGAGGCGGAGGCCAAGGGAGCCATCGCGTTCTTCGGCGACAAGTACGGCGAGCGGGTGAGGGTGGTGCATGCTGGCGAGCGCTCGGTCGAGCTGTGCGGCGGCACTCACGTCGACAGGCTCGGGATGATCGGGCCGGTGGAGGTCGTCTCCGAGAACTCGATCGGCTCCAACCTGCGGCGGGTGGAGGCGCTCACGGGCACGGCCACGCTGGAGCGGCTGCGGGCCAACGAGGCGCGCCTTGCTCATGCCGCCGGCCTGCTCAAGGCGACGCCAGAGGAACTGGGCGCGGCCATCGAACGCCGCCTGGCCGAGCTGCGGGAGGTGCAGGACCAACTGCGGGCCACCCGCCAGGCGGGCGCCGCCGGCGAGGCGATGGATCTGGCGGCACAGGCGCACGACGGCATTGTCGTCGCCCGTCGTGACGGCCTGGACGGGGACGGCCTGCGGGAGCTGGCGCTGGCCGCCCTGGCCCGGCCGGGGGCCCGGGCCGTGGTGCTCGGCGGCAGCCCGGAGCCGGGCAAGGTGGCTCTGGTGGCCGCGGTCGAAAAGGGGTTCGCGCTGGCCGCACCGGAGCTGGTGTCCGGCGCCGCCCGGCTCGTAGGCGGCGGCGGAGGGGGGCGCAACCCTGAACTGGCCATGGCGGGGGGTCGGGACGCCACCCGTTTGGACGAGGCGCTGGAGGCGGTAAGGGCCAAATTGGAGGAGGCAACGAAGTGAGCTGGGCCACCGAGGAGAGCACTACCGGGGAGCCGGGGACGACGACCGGGCGCGTGCTCGGCGTCGACCTGGGGAGCCGCCGCATCGGCATCGCCGTCTCGGATGACAGCCGACAGGTGGCCAGCGCCCTCATGGTGCTCACCAGAGGAGAGTCCCACCTGTCCGACCACGGCCAGTTGACCGACGTCATAACCGAGACGGGAGCCACCGTGGTGGTCGTCGGCTTGCCGTTGTCGCTGTCCGGCGGGGCCGGCCCGGCCGCCCGCGCCGTGCTGGACGAGGTGAACGAGCTGCGGGCCACGCTGGACGTGCCCGTCGAGTGCTGCGACGAGCGCTATAGCACCGTCATCGCCCGCCGGGCCCTGGCGGCCGGGGGCCGGCGGCCCGTCGCCCGGCGCGCCGTGGTGGACCAAGTGGCGGCGGCGGCCATCCTCCAGACATGGCTCGACCGCCAGCGCGCTTGGCCCTGGCCGCAGGCAGGTCCGGCCGTCCCCTCTCCGTGAGCCAGGGAGACCTCCCGCAGGGCTCGGCGCCCGGCCCGGGCCTTCCCGGCCCCGAGGTGCCACCGCCGGCGCCGGGAGCATATGCCGGAGCCGGCCACGGAGCCGTAGCCGAGGGCCACGAGCGGCTCGGAGCGGGCCCTGAGGCTGAGGAAGCGGGCCCCGAGCCTGAAGGACCGGAGCCCGAAAGGCCCGAGCCTGAAGAAGCCGCCTACGAAGAGGGCGTCTACGAAGACGCCGGGGTCTACGAGGCAGAAGACGACGGGTACGAGCCAGACGAGGGCAACGGACCGCAGGGGTACGCGCCCGAGGACGGGTACGAGGAGACGGGCCCGCCGGTCGGGGGGGCTGAGGCCGAGGGGTACGAAGGGGCCGAGGGCTACGAAGGGGCCGAGGACGTGGGGCCGCCCCCGGTCTACCGGCAGCGGCGCCCTCACCGGTTGCTCAAGGTGGTGGCGGCCGTGGTGGTGGTGCTGGTGGTGGGCGGTGTCCTCGGCTTCGTCCACATCAGCAACGAGGTCAACCCGTCGGGGCCACCGGGCCGCACCGTCACGGTCACGGTGCCGGCGGGCGCCTCGACGGCGCGGATCGGCGACCTTCTGGCCAAAGCGGGCGTGATACACGGCCCGACGGTCTTCGAGCTTTACGTGAAGGTCGAGGCGGCGGGACCGCTGCTGCCGGGCACCTACCACCTGGCCGCCAACGAGGCCTACTCCAAGGTCGTGGCGGCGCTGGAAAAGGGGCCGGTCATCGTGATAGAGCAGCTGCTGGTGCCAGAGGGGTACACGGTCCGCCAGATGGCGGCGGCGCTCGGCCGGCTCCGGGGGATAGGCGTGTCGCCCGGGGCGTTCGTGACCGCGGCCACAAGCGGCCAGGTGCGCTCGCCCTACCAGCCCCCGGGGACCAACAGCCTGGAGGGCCTGCTTTTCCCGGCCACCTACCCGGTGCGCCAGGGTGAGCCACCGGACGACCTCGTGCAGTACATGGTCGACACGTTCGACTATCACGCCACCCAGCTCGGGTTGGAGGCGGCGGCCAAGAGGCTTCATTACGGCGCCTACCAGATCGTGATCGTGGCTTCGATCGTCGAACGGGAGGCCAAGCTGGAGGCCGACCGGGGCCTGATCGCTTCGGCCATCTACAACCGCCTGGCCGCGGGGATGCCCATCGGGGCCGAGTCGACGCTCCTGTACGGGCTCGGAGATCCGAAGGGAGGGGTGGACGTCACCGCCCCCAACCCCTACAACACCCTAGTCAACAAGGGCTTGCCGCCGACCCCGATAGCAAGTCCCGGCATACCCTCCCTGGAAGCCGCCCTGCACCCCCCCCACACGAGCTACCTGTACTGGGTGGAGGTCAAGCCCGACGGGAAGATGGGCTTCGCCTCCACTCCGGCAGGCTTCGAACAGTTGCAGCGCCAGTGCCGGGCGGCGCACCTGTGCTGAGCGCGGACAGGCGACGGGCGCGCCGGCCTCGGGCCGGCTGGAGGACATGGCCGGCGGCCACGACCGTGGTGGCCGGGGTCATAGGGGACCCGGTCGATCACTCGCTGTCTCCCGCGCTCCACAACGCAGCGTTCGCCGAACTGGCCCTGGACTGGGCCTATGTGGCTTTCCCGGTGCCCTCCGGGCGGGCGCGGGCGGCGGTGGCGGCCATGGTCGACCTGGGGATAAGGGGCCTGTCCGTCACCATGCCCCACAAGGCGGGGGCGGCCGAGGCGTGCCAGCGCCTGAGCCCAGTGGCCGAGCGCTTGGGCGTTGTCAACACCGTCACCAACCTGGGCGGCGAGCTGGCCGGGGACAGTACCGACGGGGCCGGTTTCGTGGACTCGCTGGCCGACCTCGGGTGGTCGCCGGAGGCCAAGCGGTGCCTGGTGCTCGGGTCCGGCGGCGCCGCCCGGGCGGTGGTGCTGGCGCTGGCCGAAGCCGGTGCGGCTCGGGTCGAGGTCGTGGGCCGGCGCCGCGACCAGGTCCTGGCGACCGCCGCCCTGGCCGGGAAGGTGGGAGGGGAGGCGACGGTGAGCTCGGCCGAAGCCGCTGACCTCATCGTCAACGCCACGCCGGTGGGGATGGCAGGCGTGGGCGCGGAGACCAGCGGGCTGCCCCTTGGCCTGGTCCGGGAGAGCCTCGGTCCCGGCCAGCTGGTTGCCGACCTGGTCTATGCCCCGGCCACCACGCCGCTGATCGTCGCCGCCCGGGCCAGGGGGTCGAGCACCTGCAACGGGCTGGGCATGTTGATCCACCAGGCAGCGCGGCAGGTGACCATCTGGACCGGTCGCGATGCTCCTGTGGAGGCCATGTCGGCGGCCGCCCTACGCGAGCTCGGCCAGCGCGCCGGACTGCGCCGGCCGGGGGATCGGCCCGAGTTCGGGGAGCCGGCTCCGCCGGTCTAGTACGGCCGGTCTCTAGTGCGGCCGGTCTCGTGCGGCCGGTCTAGTAGGGGCGGTCTAGTAGGGGCGGTCTAGTACCGCCGGCCTCATGCGCCCGGCATTACCCGCCGTAAACTACTAAAGCGCTGGTCCAGCTGACCGGCCCAACTTTGTGGTCGGGCAAGCGTGGGGCCGGCGGGGGACAACGGAGCTTCCGTCGTTGCCCGGTTTTCTCAACTCCGGGGGGGAAGATGCCGAAGTACTGGCCATAAGAACCGGAGGTTGCCGTGTCGCTTGAAGGTACGCTCGAGACAATTGCACTGCCTGATGTCCTGGCGCTTCTTTCCGTCACCGCTAAGACGGGAGAACTCCGGATCGAAGCCAATGGCGGGATGGGCAGTGTCTGGTTTGACGCTGGCGGGATCGCCGGGTTCGACGTGGGCAACCATCGCACGGCGGTGGACGCCCTGTTCGCCCTGCTCCGCCTGAAAGAGGGCAGTTTCAAGTTCCACACCGGCACGCGGCCCATCAACGCCATCCCGCCTCAAGACGTCAACCCGCTGCTGGAGGAGGCCGAGGACCGCCTCAGCCAATGGCCGGGGATCGCCGCCGCCGTGCCCTCGATCGACTGCGAAGTGAGCTTGCAGGAGTCGGTGGACGGAACCGTTATGCTCCGTCCCGACCAGTGGCAGCTGGTCGCTAGCATCGCCGGCGGCCACACGGTGGCCGCGGTGCTCGAGGCCCGGGGCTTGGCCGAGTTCGACGGCTGCCGGGCGCTCAAAGAGCTTGTCGACCTTCGTCTGGTGAAGGTGGCGGCGCCTCCGGAAGAAGCCGTCCCCGTCCCCGAGCACGTCGCCGACGAGGTCCCCGACGAGGTCCCCGACG
>JBEKNX010000051.1:0-16240 GCA_049522375.1 Acidimicrobiales bacterium
TCACCGCCGCCGGCGGAGCCTGGAACGCCTCTATCGTGGCCGAGATCGCCACTTACGGGAAACACCACCTGGTCGCCAGCGGCCTCGGGGCCTACATCGCCCAGGCCACCACGAAGGGTGACTTCCCCGAGGTCCTCACCGGGATCATCGTCATGAGCTTTTATGTAGTGGTGGTCAACCGGCTGTTGTGGCGCCCGCTGTACCATCTGGCCGAAACGAGGTACTCCTTGTGACCCGCGGGGGGAAATAGATGACCGAGCTGAGGCCCCGGCCCCGTTGGTCACCGTCGTTGCCTCGCCGGCCGAGCCGGCGGTGCGTGAAACCCGGAGCCGGGCCTCGCCGGCCGTTCGGGGGCTGGCTCACGGCATTTGCCCTAGTCGCCGCGGGCACGATAGCAACAGGCACCACCACGGCGTCGGCGCGTTCGTCGTCGGGGGCGGCAGCCGTCAGCCTCCCGGGCACGCCGGCCGGCAAGCAGGCCAGCTGGTTGGTAGGGGCACTGGCGCACCTGCCCGTTCCCGCGGCAGAGATCACCGCCCATTTCGACCAGGCCTTTCTCGCCTTCGTCCCGGCACCGGCGGCGGCGGCGCTGAACGCCAGTTTCGTAGGGCTCCACAACCTGCGTGTCGATTCGATCACCACCAGCACGCCGAGCACCATCGTGTTCGTCGTCACCGTCAACGGGAAAGCGAAATGGGACGTCAGGATCGAAGTTGACCCCAAGGGCTTGATCAGCGGCCTCCACGCCCAACCCGCCGGCAGTTCCCCGCCCAACCTGCCGCCGCAGTCCCCCTCCACTACAGCGCCGGCAAAGACCAAGGCGACCGGCGTGCGGCAGGTCCCTGTCGGGGTGGGCTCGCCGCCGCTCAGGGGCACGTTGACGCTGCCGGCCGGGAAAGGCCCCTTCCCAGCGGTCGTGCTGGTGTCCGGCTCGGGGCCCAACGACCAGAACGAGACCATTGGACCGAACCACCCCTTCCTGGACATCGCCCTCGGCCTGGCGGCGCAGGGCATTGCCAGTGTGCGCTACGACAAACGCACCCTCGACTACCCGGGCAGCATCAACCCGCAAACCTTCACACTGACCGACGAGTACGTGCCCGACGCGCTGGCGGCGGTCCGGTTGCTGCAGCACGAGCCCGATGTCGACCCCTACCTCATCTTCGTGCTCGGTCATTCCCAGGGCGGTAGCTACGCGCCCTTGATAGCCCAGCGTGCCCCCGAGGTGGCCGGCGTCATCCTCCTCGCCGCCGCCTCCGAACCACTGGCGACGGCGTTCCTGCGCCAGGTGCGCTACCTGGCAACGCTCCCGGGGGCGACCGGGGCGAGCGCCAGGGCGGAACTACCCGATATTGAGGCCGAGGCGGCGGAGATCGACAGCCCCGCCAGGCTCGAGAAGGACAAACCGGGCACGGTCCTGCTGGGCGGGGCCGGGCCCGCCTATTACCTGAGCGGCTTCCGCTACAACGAGGTGACCACCGCCCGGGCGGTCCCCCAACCGTTGCTGTTCCTACAGGGCGACCGCGACTACCAGGTCACGGTGGCCAACGACCTCGATGTGTGGCTAAAGGGCCTGAAAAGGCGCAAGGGGGTCACCGTCGTGCAGTTCCCCAAGGCCGACCATCTGTTCCTGGACGGTAGCGGGCCGCCCACACCGGTCGAGTACGAAAGGCCGGGACATGTCGACCCGAAGGTGACCGCCACCATCGCCGCGTGGATCGACAAGCTGAAGGACGCCTCGACCCTCAGGGCTTCCCGATCGGCGCCAGCCGACCATTGGTGAGCTCGATGAGCTCCGTCGGGGCCAACTCGAGCTCGAGACCCCGGCGGCCGCCGCTGACGAATATCGTGCCCCATCTCGCCGCGCTCTCATCGAGCACGGTGGGCAGGCGGCGTTTCTGGCCGATCGGGCTGATCCCGCCCACCACGTAGCCGGTCGCCCGCTCGGCCGTAGGCCCGTCCACCATCTCAGCGTTCTTGGCAGCGAACGCCACCGCCAGAGCTTTGAGGCTCAACTCCCCGGTGACAGGTACCACGGCTACGACAAGTTTGCCGTCGGCCGAAGCGACCAGGGTTTTGAACACCCGTTCCGGCTCCACTCCGAGCGCACCGGCAGCCTCTTTCCCGTAGGCGGTGACCGATGGGTCATGGCCGACCTCGTGGACCTTATGAGCGATGCCGGCGCGCACCACCGCGGCGACGGCCGGCGTGGGAACCCTCACCGGACCAGCGGCCGGAAACAAACCCCTACGCACCCCGGCCCGGCGTGGGCCCCTATGACGGGGCCCAGGTAATTGACGAGGACTTTGTCCGGGGGGAACGTACCGGCGAGCATGGCGAGGAACACGTCGAGATCCGGTGCCGCGGCGTGCGCCACCGCCAGAGATCCCAGCGGGCCAGCCCCTTTCACCACGTTGGCGAGGTACTCGAGCGAGCGGAGGCGTGTTCGCGGTCGCGCCTCGGCCTGGACGACGCCGTCGCGGATCTGGATGATCGGCTTGATCGACAGGAACGTGCCCACCAAGGCCGTCGCCGCCCCGATCCGCCCACCCTTGCGGACGTTGTCCAGCGTGTCGAAGGCACAGAAGACGCGGATGTCCGGGACGACCGCCCGGGCCGCGGCCTCGACGAGGTCGAGGTCGTTGGTCTCGGCGGCGACCTTGGCCGTCTCCAGTACGATCAGGGCCTCGCCCAAGCTGACGCTGCGGGTGTCGACCACGCGTACCTCAACTCGCCCCCGCACCTCGTCGGCACCGTGGCAGGCGGCACGGTAGGTGGCCGAAAGGCCCGACGAGATGGTTAGGCAGACGACCCCCGAACACCCCTCGTCAGCCGCCTGCACGAAGCTCTGGGCGAAGGCGCCGGGTGATGGCGCCGACGTCTCGGGCAGAGCGCTCGTCATGGCACAACGGCGCCAGAACTCGACCGGCTCGATCGTCCTCATCTCGTCGGGGCCCCACTCGCCCAACCGCACGTCGAGCGGGACGGTCCCGATGCGGTGCTCCGCGACCAACCTCGCCGGAAGGTCGCACGCGCTGTCGGCAATGACCCGTACCCCGGACACGACTTCCCCTCCCGATGCTCCCTTTCCCCGTGTCGAAAGTTTGCCAGGCGGGCGAGGCCGGCGACGAGCCGAGCCTCCGGTGTCAGCGGGCGGCGAGCACGGCGGCCCGCTGCTGCTCGGAAAGGGGCTTTACCGCCTCACGCAGAGCCACGCCTGACAGGCGTGCCGCCCTGAGCAGCAACCACTCGTAGACCATCGCCGGTCGCGTCCGGGCCGTGTCCCGGAGCACCCAGCCGATCGCCTTGCGGATGAAGAACTCTTTCTCCTCAAGCATCATGTCGGCGTAGCGCGAGAAGCGCGCGAAGTCGCCGGCACCGCGGCGAAGGGCGAGGAGCAGGGCCAGAAGAGCCGAACGGCGCAGCCAGAAGTCCTCGTCGACCGCCCACCGGTCGAGCACCGCGCCCAGCTCAGGGTGACGCTCGAAAAGGGGCCCGGCCACCGATGCCGCCAACCCGTCGACCAGCGCCCAGGTCCTCGCCTCCCGTAACAGGTGTTCGAGCAACCGCATGTCATCACATTGCAGACGCTCTTTGTGGAGATCGAGCAGCTCAACGGCGGCCATGCGACGTTCGTGCACCGGCACCGACCAAAGCGCGTCGACGAGAGCGACCAGGTCGTCGTGGCCAAGCGCAGGGTACCGGGCACCGACGGACTTGGCGATGGCGCGGACCGCCGGCACCGTGGTGCCATAGTGCCCCAGGTCACTTCGCAGGTACGCCTTCTCCTGCTCGGCGCGCTCGGCCGTCCCACGGTCCCGCAGCTCGGCGTCGATCTGGGCCACAAGGGGCCGGACGTCCATCTCGAAGGGGATGCTACGCGCCCTCAAAGGGCCCTCCGCGCCGGGCCGCCGACAAGCCCGCGGCTACGCTCCGACTTACACGCCACTGTGTCGGCCAGGCGAAGGGGCTCAGATGAAACTCGGTCGGGGTTTGCTCAAAAGTGTTTGTCCTATCGTCGCCGCGTTCTTGCTGACGACCCCGGCTACGACGAAGCTGGCCGCCGCCGCCCCTGCCACCGGGCCCAACCCGGTCCCGGCGACGATGCTGCTACCGGCCGGGCGCCAGGGCAGCGCGGCGGACATCCCCTGGTCGCAGGTGGGGCCGGGCTGGTTGCTCAGCGAGTGGGCACCGGTCGCTCCCAGCGAAACCTCCGGGCCGGCCAAGCGTTCGACCCTGTACCTCGTCGACCCCCTTGGGGGCCGTTACGCCGTCACCACCGTCTCGACGCTGGGCGGTGACCTGGTGGCTTGGTCCGGCGACGGGCAACGAGCCCTCTTCCAAACACAGACGACCACCTCGTCGGTGGTGACCGTCCTTCAGCTGCCGAGCGGGAGGGCGGGCACCTTCAAGATCGCCGGCTCCGGGTCACGGTCGGTCAGTTTCACTGAGCCCGACGGGCTCGCCATCATCGCCAGCGGTCAAGTTCCGGGCCGCGGGGCCGTCCGGGTACAGCGCTTCGGCCTCAACGGCGCTTTGGAGCACACCTACCCGGCATCGTTCCCCCGCGCCGGGCGCGTAACGGTAAATGGGGGGCTCCTCTACTCGCCCGATGGCACCGAGCTCGTGCTGGGGACCACCCACGGCTTCGAAGTGGTCGCCAACTCCGGCCAGCCCCTTCGCTACCTACCGATGGGCCCCGGGGCCGGAACGTGCCAGCCGGCGAGGTGGTGGGCTGCCGGCGTGTTGCTGGCTTCGTGCACCCCGCCCAGCAGCATCCCGCGGCTGTGGCTCGTGCCGACCAACGGAGAGCCTCCTAGGTCGCTCACCGCGACCCCGAGGCCAGGCTCGGGTGACTACGGTGACGTAGACGCCTGGTCGCTCCCCGGCGGCGACTACCTGCAGGACCTCGGTGCCTGCGGGTACATCTACCTGGCCAGGCTGGGCCGGGGGGGAAGGACGACCCCCGTCAGAGTGCCGGGCACGGAGGCGGACAGGTCCGTGTACGTCCTCGGCTCTGACGGCGACCAACTGGCTCTAACCACCACTTTCTCGTGCTCGCCAGGGAGCGCGTCGCTCGTGTGGTTCGACCCGGCGACCAACGTGGTCACCCCGCTCCTCGGTCCCCCGGTCAACGGCGGCAGCGTCGGGACAACGCTCCTGTGGGGCGAGCCGCCCTACTTGACCGAGTTTTAGCCGTGCGCCGGTCTGACCGAGCGCCGGCATTTTCTTCCCGTTGGCTATTTGTGGTAAATAACGCCGACGAACGCCGGGCTGGCTGTTTCGTGAGCGTAATCGGCTGTGAACCCAGCGCCGAGGTGAGCGAAGCTGCCGCTGAACGTCCCGCCCGAGACTAGCAACGGCTGGAACTCTGTTTTGGCCGCCGGGCTGTAGCCACCTAGGAGTCTTCCAGCTGTTCGTGCACGAAGCTGATGGCGGTGCTGCCGCCCCCGCCGGGCTGAGCGCAGCCGTGGCCGCAATGGCCAGAAGACCGGACATGGTCGCCAGAGCACCGACGGTGACGGCACCCAGGATCGAGCGGCTGCGGGGCATGGACTGCGTCCTTTCGCGGCGACAAGGACACAACCGGACCGCCGTGGAGCGAGAGCGTAGCAGTCAGGGCCCGGCGCACCGCCCGGGCTAGGGCACACGACCCTGGTACTCACGGGCGAGGCGGGCCGGTGCTCGCGCCAGCCACGCTTCCACGATCACGGGCGTCAACTGCGCGACGGATATGCGCTCGAGCTGGACCAGGACGGCGGCGTAGCCGTTGAAGTGAGGCGTCGTGAAAAAGACCCGGGGGTCTTCAGCCAGAAGCGCCTCCTTTTCTCCCAGGTCCTCGACCCCTCACCCCGAGCACGGGCCCCTTGGGAGCCTGGGTGCCGAGTGCTTGCAGGTCAGCCTGGCGCAACGGCCTTTCCCAGACGAACAGCTTGTCCCTCACTCGCCACTGGAGGTTGCCGCCGGACTCGCGTTCGTTCGTCTCGGGTAGCGCGAGGGCCAAGCGTCTCACGTCGTCCCAATCAGCCATTAGCGCAGGATATATACCTTCAGCGGGCTTGCCGTGGGCCTCAGCCTGGGTGGATGGGCCATGGTACCGGCCCGGGCGCGCCGGGGGCTGACCCAGCCGTCACAGGCCAAGACCATGGCCCGGGGGAGGACGACAGCCGGTGAGCCGCACCGGCGCCGTTGCTGGCAGGATGTGGCCATGATCACAGGGACCCATGCCATCATCTATGCGCAGGACGCCGAGAAGGCCCGAGCTTTCTTCCGGGACGTGCTCGACTGGCCCTACGTCGACGCCCACGGTGGCTGGCTCATCTTCAAACTGCCGCCGGCCGAGCTCGGCCTCCATCCCGCCGGCGACGAGGGCGACCCGGGGGCGGGTGCCACCAGCGGCCACCACGAGCTGTACCTAATGTGCGACGACGTCGCCGCCACGGTGGCGGGCCTCGCCGCCAAGGGCGTCGAGTTCACGACGCTGGTGCAGGACTTCGGCTTCGGTCTGCTCGCCCGCTTGAGAGTGCCCGGCGCCGGAGAGCTCGGCCTCTACCAGCCCAAGCACCCCACCGCCTACGACCTGAGCACTTGAGCCCGGCCTGGCTCGACCAAGCTCTGCGGCGCATGCGGCCCACGGCCGCGGGCACAAAGAGCTTAGGTTGATAGGGTACAAGGCACATATGAGCACATTGAGCCGCAATTTCGCCGTGGGGGCCATTGCCCTCCTCGCCCTTCCTGCTGCCGCCCTCACCAGCGCACCTTTCAAAGCCGGCGAGGAAACTAAGCCCGCGGCGCAGATCTGGGCCGACGCTCGCGCCGCCATGGAGCACGCCAAGAGTTTTCATGTCTTCGGGCACGACGACAACGGCGGCACCGGTATCACGGTCAACCTGAGCCTGTCCCCGGGAAGGGGGGGCGGGAGCATACAAATGCCGGGCGTGGTAATGGAACTGGTCCTCGCCAAAGGCACCGTGTACATCAAGGCGGACGAAAAGAGCTGGCTCAAATTGACCGGCAGCCAGGCGACGGCTGAGCTCGTGGCCAACCGCTGGATCGAAGCACCGGTCACCAACGCGGATTTTTCGAGTTTCGCCGAGCTCGCCGACTCGAGGAAGTTCATCGGGAGCCTTGCGGCGCAAGGCACCATTTCCAAACTGCCCGGCACCACCACCTGGGAAGGGCGCAAGACGGTCGTGCTCGTGGACAGCTCGGGCAGCAGGCTTTACATCGCCGACACCGGTTCCCCCTACATGCTGGACGTCCAGGCCCAGGGTTCAGCCGGGGCCGGATCGCTCAAGTTCACCGATTTCGGGGACGCCCCGCTGCCCGCCGTTCCCACCAACGCCCTGAGCCTGCCGGGCACCTAGGCACCGCGGGCTCGGCTCCCTCGGCTCGGCGCATCACGACAGCCGGTCCAGGCGCACCAGTAGAGCCTGGACCGCCAGCTGTTCACCCAGGTTGAAGGCGAGGTCGGCCGAAAGACCGTCGATGAGGCGGACAGCTTCGGCGGCGTGCTGAGCCGGGAGGGTGCCGGCCACGGCCCGGTCGCGGTAGGCCCGAGCCAGGGCCGCCAGCCCTGAACGCAACTCGTCGGTACGTTGTCGGCGCTGCTCCCGCTTATGGCGCTCTTCCAGGTCGCTGACACCGGCGCGCACCACGCTCTGCGCCAGCCTGGTCGGGACGGTGCCGATCTCATCAGTGTTGTGCTCCAGTAACCGGGCGAGCTCCGCCGCCTGGCGGTTGGCCAGCGGTTCGGCACTTCGCTTCAAGTGGTCCAGGAGCTCTTCGGCCAGGACGGCGATGGTGGCGCCCGTACCGTCGAGCCGCGCCGGCACCTGCTCCCACGCCCGCCGCCTCCCCTCTGCGTCCGGGTCGTTCGCCAGCAGGCGCGCCCGGTCCAGGCGCCCCCCGGCCAACGCAGCGATAGCCGCGGCTCTGTGAGTCGGGACACCCTCGGCCACCAAGGCGTCTATAAGTTGCTCTTCGGTCAGGGCCCGGAACTCCACCTGGGCGCAACGGCTGGCGATGGTCACCAGGTCCGGAGGTACGAACTCAGCCAGGGCCACGAACACCGTCGAAGCCGGGGGCTCCTCGATCGTCTTCAGCAAGGCCGGGCCTGCCTCCCGGACCAGGTGCAGGTCGGGCAGCACCACAACTGTACGGGCGGCCTCGAGAGGGCTCCTCGCCGCCAGCCGGATGACTTCGCGGGCCTGGTCGATCGACATCTTGGCCCCTTCTCGTTCGACCACCACCACATCGGGGTGCCTGCCCTCGAAGACCCGCCGGCAGGTCCCGCAACTGTCATCGCCGCCGCCCGGGCAGACCAGCATGGCGGCGAACGCCACCGCCGCCTCCATCTTGCCCGTGCCGGGGGGCCCGACGAACAAGTAGGCATGGACCGGCTTGGCTGCTGCCGCTCTGAGCGTCTTGACCGCGTGGGCTTGGCCCACCAAACCGGCCAGCCCGTTCTGGTCGGGCCCGCTCTGGTCCGTCATCGTCACGAGCCGGCTTTCACCCGACGGCCGCCCTCACCGCCGCGGCCACCTCCGACACATCGCCCGAGGCGTCCACAACTTTCCAGCGGCCGGGGGATGCCGCCGCTAACTCCCGGAACCCGGCCTGGACACACTCCAAGAACTCGTCGCCCTCTCCTTCGATCCGGTCGGGCGCCGTACCCGCACGGCGCTGTCGGGCCCGCTCGACGGGCATGTCCAGCAGGATGACGAGGTCAGGGGCGCGGCCCCCGCTGGCCCAGCGGTCGAGGTCACTGAGCTCGCCCAGGTCAAGGCCTCGCCCGTACCCCTGGTAGGCCAAGGTGGAACCGGAATAGCGGTCGCAGACGACGTCTTCGCCCTGGGCCAGAGCGGGCTCGATCACCTCGGCCACGTGCTGGGCACGAGCGGCCAGCATCAGCAGGGTCTCAGCCCGGGCAACCGGTGCCGGCCGGGCGGAGCCCAGCAGCAGGCCCCGCAGCGCCTCGCCCAGGGCGGTGCCCCCGGGCTCCCTGGTGAGGACGGCGCCCAGGTGCCGGGCCAGGGCCGCGGCCTGGGTGGACTTGCCCACACCCTCGCCACCTTCCAGCACGATGAACCGGCCCACGGGCCCCAAGGTAGTGCGTAACGCTCAGGCCTCCGGCGGTACGAGGCGGCGCTCCATGGCCCAGCGGGTCAGCTGGTAGCGATTGGAGAGCTGCAATTTGCGCAGGACGGCCGACACATGGGTCTCCACCGTCTTGACGGATATGAACAACTCGCGAGCGACCTCTTTGTAGGCGTACCCCCGGGCGATCAGGCGCAGCACTTCGCGCTCCCTCGTGCTCAACTGGTCGAGCTCGGGGTCCAGGTGGACCGTAGACGGTACCGCTCCGCCGCCGAAGGCGTCGAGCACAAACCCCGCCAAGCGGGGCGAGAACACGGCATCTCCCGCCGCCACCGTGGCCAATGCCTCGACGAGCTCGGGGGTCGAGATCGTCTTGGTCACATAGCCGCGGGCGCCGGCGCGGATGGCCTCGATGACGTCGTCCGCCGCGTCCGAGACCGACAGGGCCAGGAAACGGACAGCCGGTCGCGAAGAACCGACTTGCCTTATCACCTCAGGCCCTCCTCCACCCGGCATGTGCACGTCCACTAGCACCACGTCAGGCGAAAGGTGGCAGATTTGCTCGACGGCACCGGCCACGTCGCCTGCCTCCCCGACGATCTCCACCTTGTCGGCGTGCGCGGTCAGTTCGTGGCGCACGCCGGCACGAAAAAGCGGATGGTCGTCGACAATGAAGACGCGCAGGGCCGGGGCCCGAGCCGCGGGCACCCGGGGCCCGCTCGACGTGCTCATCGCGGGGCGGCCCTTTCCATTTTCAGGGCCACCTCGGTGCCCTGACCGGGAGAGCTGCGCACCGAAGACGTCCCCCCGCAACGACGGACACGTCCGTGGACGGACTCGCTAATGCCCTTTCGATCGGGCGCCACCGCCGCCGGGTCAAAGCCTCGCCCCCGGTCGCGCACGAACACCGAGAGGGTGGTCGGCTCGACTTCGGCATAAATGGAGACGATGTCGGCCCCGGACCATTTGGCCGAATTGACCGCAGCCTCGCGCGCCGCCGCCAGCAGCGCTTTCGACGGTTCGTCCAGGGGGGCGTCACCTACCGTTACCAGTTCGACGCGCACACCGTGGTCCGTCTCGACCTCTTGCTGGAGGGCCAGCAAAGCTCCAGCGACGCTGGCCGGCCCGAGTCCGTCCCGTGGGCCCGCTGAAGTGTCGAACAGCCAGGACCGCAGCTCGCGTTCCTGAGCGCGAGCCAGCCTCTGGACCTGCTGGGGGTCGCCGGCCGACCGCTGGATCAGCGCCAAGGTCTGGAGCACGGAGTCGTGGAGATGGGCCGCCATCTCGGCTCGCTCCTCGGCCCGGGCGCGCTCACGACGCTCGCTCGCCAGGTCCCGGCCGAGCCGGAGCCACCACGGGGCCAAGACGAGAGCAAAGCCGGCCACCACCCCGAGGGCGGCGGCGGCAGCGGTGAAGTCCGCCTCCGTCAACCGTTTGGGGGCAAGCAACGCCGAGGTGCCACCGGCGACCAGGGCGACGCCGGCGAGCAGCCTGACCGAAGCCACCACCAGACGGCGACGGGTGGGAACGGCAGCCGGGCCGGCCCCGCTCAGGAGGCTGGCCAGGCGGGCTGCCGCCTGCCTGTCCTCGGGCCCGGCGTGGCGCCACACCACCACCAGGCCGGCCAGGGCCACGACCCCGGGGGAGACGTCGCCCACGAGCGCCGGCATCTTCAGGACGCTGGCCACCACCAGCAGCGCCACCAACGCGCTGGCTACAGCCGTGACCAGCGAAATAGTCCGCCGGTCACCCACGGCCGACCGGATCACAGCTTCGTCGCTCCCCGCCGGCGGTACCAGGAGCCACACAGCGACGTAAATGACGATGCCGCTGCCGCCAAAGAAGGTGAGCGCCACCAGGGCTGCCCGCGCCGCCGTAGAACTGACCCCGACGCTGTCGCTAAGAACGCCGGCTACGCCGGCCAGCATGCGGCCCTGGGTAGGACGGCGGGCCTGGCGCCAGGCTTCCGTGCTGAGCACGGGGCGCCGGGCGCGCTGAGCCGCCGCCGGCCACGGCGCCGGGGCCGGGGCCGGGTGACCGTCCACGTCGCCGTCGGCACCCGGGGATGACGGGGCAGGGGCAGGGGCGCTTGGCGGGATGCCACCCGCCCTTGGCCCTATCATCGGGGCGACGTCACGTCCCTGGTAGGTGTTCCCGTACTGGATAGACCCATAGTCTCATGCCCGCCTACGTCGGGGTAACCAGGTTGCCCCCACTCGTACCCTGGTTGCCCGGGACCGGCATCAGGGCTTTCTGAGGGGCGTCCCTGATAGCCGTGAGCGGCCGGGCGAGCCATGATCGTCAGTATGAGCGACCAAAACGCGGGCCCGGGGACGGGTACGTTCCCTCCGCCGCCTTCTCCACCACCACCGTTCTCGCCGCCTCCTCCGCCACCACCGTTCTCGCCGCCTCCTCCGCCTCCTCCGCCCTACGGCTCGCCGTACACGGCCAGGCCCAGGCGCCTACGCCGGAGCGTGACCAACCGCCGCATCGCCGGTGTCGCCGGTGGGCTCGGAGAGTACCTGGGCGTCGATGCCACCGCTTTGCGCGTCGGCTTCGTCCTGGCGTCGCTGCTTTTCCTGGGAGGTATCGGGGGGCCTCTGCTGTACGTCGGCGCCTGGATATTCATCCCCGAGGAGGGCGGCAACTTCGCCCACGCCCCGAACCCGTTCTCCAGCCCCGCCTGGCAGGACTGGAGAAGGGACCGCACTGCTCGCTCCTGGGCCCTGGTCCTTGGGGCCGTGACGCTGGCCCTGTTCTGGTCCTTCGGTTTCTGGCCGTGGTGGCACTGGAGGGCACTTCCGGCCCTATTAGTCCTGACCTGCATCGCGGTGTGGGTTTTGGCCCGCCCCCGGTCCAGTTGCTGGGGCCGGGGGCCGGTAACCGGGACGCCATCGGGCACGACGGACGCTCCGTCCGGGGCGCCCGGCCCGATGGGCACGGCTGGCCCGATGGGCACGGCTGGCCCGATGGGCACGGCTGGCCCGATGGGCACGGCTGGCCCGGAGGGCACCGCCAGCCCGTTCGCCACGGTGGGCCCTTTTGGCGCCTCGGGACCGGTGGGCGCCACGGGACCCGGCGGCGCCACGGGACCGGAGGAGGTGGACTGGGCCGAAGCCAGGTCGGCAGCCGCCAATTGGGCCGCTTCCCAGCTGGCCGCGGCCGGGGTCAGCCCGCTACCGTCGGCGGCACCGGCGCTTCGGCCTCCGCGGAGGCCTAGGCATCGAGGGGGCTGGGTGCTCGTGGCGCTATTTCTCGGGCTCCTGCTGTGTGGCGTCATTGCCGTCGTGGGCGTCACTCTCGGCAGCGGTGCTTCTTTGCGAGGTGGCGTGGGGCAGAGCACGTTCGCTCCCCCGGCAGTTTCTGATGTCGCCAGGCAGTACCGCCTAGGCGCGGGCCACCTGGACGTCAACCTGAGCGCCGTCACGTTCCCGGCAAGGGGACGGACGGTCGACGCCAGCGTGGGACTGGGCCTGCTGACAGTGGAGGTGCCGGCGAACGCGGCCGTGACCGTCGATGCTCACGTGGGCGTCGGCCAGGTCGAGGTGTTCGGCCAGTCGGGCCGCGATGGGCAAGGCGAATGGGTGCCCAACGCCCCCGCGCCACGGGGTACTCCGCACCTGACTCTCGACGCCCACGTGGGCATGGGCGACATCCAGGTGACCAGGGGCTGAGGTACAAGGCCCTGTTGGTAATTGCGGCACGACACCCTTGTCGGCTCGCGTATTGCCCAGTTAGTTGCATGCCGCCCTACTCCTGGGGTTTTCATGTCGGAAAGGAGAAGGAACCCCGCTAAGCCTCCGGCGCCGGCAAGGAAATGGACTAAACGCCACCCAAAAGCGGAGTTTATGGTGGATTAATTACACGCCGGACTGGGAGGTGCGCGGAAGGGCTACTTCGGCGTGGCAGCCCTGGTTTTTGCCGCCGGGGCGGTCGCCTTGCGAGCCACGGCCGTCTTCTTGACCGGCGCAGCCGCCTTCTTGACCGGCGCAGCCGTCTTCTTGACCGGCGCAGCCGCCTTCTTGACCGGCGCAGCCGCCTTCTTGACCGGCGCAGCCGCCTTCTTGACCGCAGCCGTAGTGGCCGCCGCCTTTCGCACCACGGCGGCGGTTTTCTTGGCCGGCGTAGCGGCTTTTCCTACCGGAGCAGCCTTCCGAGCGGGGGCTGCTTTTCGAGCCGCGGCCACTTTCGTCCCGCTCCGGGACTTTGTCGCCGACCTTGCCGTTCGCGCCGAGCGAGCGCCGGTTCCGGCACCTCGTCCGGTCCGTCCCGCGCGAGTTCCCCGGGCTGGGCGGCCACCGCCGGCGGCGTCCGCCTCGGCTCGGGCGCGCCGGTCGGCCAGCAATTCGGCGGCACGTTCGAGGGTCAGGGTTTCAACGGAATCACCCCGGCGAAGTGAGGCGTTGACGGTCCCGTCGGTCACGTAGAGCCCGAAACGGCCCTCTTTGACCGTGATGGCGCCCGCGCTCACCGGGTCGGTGCCGATCTCGGCCAGAGGTTGGCTGGCTTGGCGGTTACCCCTCGTCCGGGGCCGGGAGAAGAGGTCGACGGCCTCCTGCAGGGTGACCGTGAAGAGCTGGTCCTCGGTGTCGAGCGAACGGTAGTCGGTACCCCTGCGCACATAGGGCCCGTAGCGGCCCTTGTCTACGACTATCTCCTCGCCGTCGGGGCCCTTCCCCAATCTGCGGGGCAGGGTGAGCAGGCGAAGAGCGTCTTCCAAAGTCACCTCTTCGGGCACCATGCCCGAGAGCAAGGACGACGTCTTCGGCTTGGTGCTCAGCTCTTCGGCCCGGCCCAACTGGATGTACGGGCCGTAGCGCCCCGCCCGCACCAGCACCGGCAAGCCGGTGGCCGGGTCAGGGCCCAGCTCCCGGTCGGCGCGTTCGGCGGTGGGGGCGTCGAGCAACTGGTGAGCACGTTCGACGGTGAGCTCATCAGGGGCGAGGTCCTCGGGGAGCGAGGCCCGCCTCTCGTCCTCCTGGACATAAGGACCGAACCGTCCGACCCTTACCACCACTCCCGAACTTGGGTCTCCGACCGGTATCGAATTGACGGCGCGCGCATCGATCTCCGCCAAGCGCTCCGCCACCATCTGCTTCAGGCCCTCGCCGTCGCCCTTGGCCCCCGGCGAGCCGAAATAGAAGCGGGTCAGCCACGGCAACGGCTCCTCGTCGCCCCGGGCGATGCCGTCGAGGTCTTCTTCCATCTGCGCCGTGAAGCCGTAGTCGACCAACTTCGCGAAGTGCTGCTCCAATAAACCGACGACGGCAAATGCCGTCCAGGACGGCACCAGGGCGCTGCCCTTTTTCCAGACATAACCACGGCTCTGCACCGTGTCCATGATCGTGGCATAGGTCGACGGGCGTCCCACACCCAGTTCTTCCAGTGCCTTGACCAGGGACGCCTCGGTGTAGCGGGCCGGGGGCTGGGTGGTGTGGCCTTCGGGCGCGAGTTGCTCGACGGCGAGGGCTTCGCCCGGCGTCAGCCGGGGCAGGCGCACCTCCCTGTCCTCGAGCTCGGCTTCAGGGTCGTCCGAGCCCTCCACATAAGCCCGCAGGAAGCCGGGGAAATTGACGACCCGGCCGTTGGCGGCGAACTCCGCGTCCTCACCCGCCGAGCTCGTAGCCCCCAGGCGCACCTGCACGCTGAGGCCCTGGGCGTCGGACATCTGCGACGCCACCGCGCGTTTCCATATGAGCTCGTACAGGCGCAACTGGTCGCCGCTGAGCCCGCTGCGGTCAGGGTGGCGGAACTCCTCACCCGCGGGGCGGATCGCCTCGTGTGCCTCCTGAGCGTTCTTGACCCGCTTCTCGTAACGGCGGGGACCGGCCGGCAGGTAGTCGGCGCCGTACAGGTCGCGCACGACCCGGCGGGCCGCCGAGAGAGCCTGGTCGGACAGCGCCGTGCTGTCGGTACGCATGTAGGTGATGTGGCCGGCTTCATAGAGATCCTGGGCCACCCGCATCGTGCGGGCGGCGGAGAAGCGCAGCTTCCGGCCTGCCTCTTGCTGCAAAGTGGAGGTGAGGAAGGGGGCGTAGGGAGAACGTCGCCAGGGTTTCTCGTCGACGCTGCGCACGGCGAACTTGGCGGCCGCCAACCGGTCCGCCAATCCCCGGGCGCCGGTCTCGTCCAGCCGGACCGTGTCAGCCCGGTTGAGCTGCCCGTCTTCGCCGAAGTCCCGCCCCGTCGCCAACCGGGCGCCGTCGAGGGCGACGAGCAGACCGCCGAAACCCCCGCCGGCGGCCCGGAAGCGCCCCGAGACGTCCCAGTACGAAGCCGCCCGGAAGCGCATCCGGGCGCGCTCGCGCTCGACCAGCAGGCGGGTTGCCACCGACTGGACGCGTCCCGCCGAAAGGCGCGGGAGCACCTTTCGCCACAGCACGGGGCTGACCTCGTAACCGTAGAGCCGGTCCAGGATCCTCCTGGTCTCCTGAGCGTCGACCAGCCGCCGGTCGAGGTCACGCCAATTGTCGACGGCGCCACGAATGGCATCTCTGGTGATCTCGTGGAAAACCATGCGTTTGACCGGCACGCGGGGGTTGAGCACCTCCATCAGGTGCCAGGCGATGGACTCGCCCTCCCGGTCCTCGTCAGTGGCCAGGTAGAGCTCGCTGGCCTCTTTGAGCAGCGCTTTCAGCTTGGTCACCCGCTCTTTCTTGCCCTGTACCACCACGTAGAGCGGCTTAAAACCGTTGTCCACGTCGACGCCCAGCCGCGCCCAGGGCTCCCCCTTGAACGCGGCCGGGATGTCTCGGGCGTCGCTGGGCAGGTCACGGATGTGGCCCACCGACGACTCGACCATGTAGCCGTTGCCGAGGAAGCCGGCGATGGTCTTGGCCTTCGCCGGCGACTCGACAATAACCAGTGGTCTAGGCATCTACGGCGCTTACCTCCGGCCCGGTACTGTAGGCGGCCCGACGGGGCCAGGGGGCTCGCCGTGGTCGAGACCAGGGGCGGAGGAGGTTGGCGCCGGGCCCTGTCCATCGGGGGCGGGGGGAGCGGCGGTACCGGCGCCAGCCGCAGCAAACGCCACCGCACCGGCGGTGGCGGCCGTCACCGCGCTCACCGGGGCCCCGGTAGCGGCAGGCGTATCGGCCACGCTGGCCACCTTGCGCTTGGAGTAGGCGACGCCGAGCACGAT
>JBEKNX010000052.1:0-16102 GCA_049522375.1 Acidimicrobiales bacterium
CACAATGCCGACCCCAAGCCCTTCGTATGGACGGCCAGCGCGGAGGACATCTTGAAGAAGGTCCGCCGGGGCCGGGTAGCCCTCCTACAAGCAGCAAACTAATAATGAGACACTACACTAGGAATGGGCCGGAAAGGGTGGCCGTGTCGCCAATGCTCCGTTCGCGGTAGGCGCGCCCGGGTGATAACCGGCCCCGGACAACAGGCCCGTGGGACCATGCTGTTGGGGTCAGTGCCGATGCTGCCCAGAACCCGAGGTCCTCGACCGAAACCCGGTCCGCCAGGCAAAGCCCCGTCCCGGCCACCGGGGCCAAGCGGACAGCACCCCTGCACGCCACTTCCAAGCCGACCGGCGCAGTCGTCGCGCCGTTGGCACAGCCTTGGACCGGGCCTTTCCGAACGGTTCGAAATGCTCGATATTCCTCGCCATCAGTTGGTACGAAAGGGCAGTTACGGGTTCAGGGAAGTACTAATTGAACGAGGCGAAAACGGAGCGCGTCGCGTCGACAGTCCGAAGTGTTCTTTTCGCATGGGCCTCGTGATGGTCCGGGTTACCTCCCGGGCTGGCCGAGCCGATCGGGCCGCGAGGTTGAATTTAGGGCGAACGAGCTCGCCGCTCGGCTTGTGCCGACCGTCCGCTAGGACTGACTCGACGACCTCAGAGAAAACGTTGACCAGCATGTCCCAGCGATCCCCGGCAAACCCGGCGTCCCCGCCCAACATAGGTAACCGCCCCTAGCAGTATGGGCAGAGATTGCCCATGTGCTCTTCTGTGGACGCTCGTAGCGTAGCTCGTGTTCACAGGTTCGAGGTCATCCAGGAGGGCCCGAGACGCCTGTGAGCGGCAACAAAAGGCGCACATTTTGCGTCTACGAGGACCTTTCCCCCAAAGGAAATCCGAAACGCCGCCGGGCGCAACGTCTTGCCGGCCGACCGGGTTACGCGGGTGCAGGTACTCGACCCCTACTCCTACATGTGAGGTGACTACTATGCGCAGATCATCAAAGGCCGTAATCCCAAGGTTCGTGCCCCCACCGGAAGGCTCATCTCTACAAACGACGTCGCCGGGCTCACCCGCGGCGGCTCCGGCTTGGCCGAGGCGGGTGTTCGCAGTTCCGGCTGCTCTCGCAATGCTCAGTTTCGCACCGGTGATCGTGATGCCCCAGCTCAGTTCGCCGGCGAGCGCCCAAGCTCCCTCCTGCGGTGCCCCTGTGAAAGCCGCCCCGACCGGCCCTGCCACCGTATCGGCGGCGTCAAGCGCCTATGGCAAGGTGCTGGTCATCGGCTCGGGTGAGTACTCGGGCTGCTCTCTCTACCTGCTCACGACGGACGAGATGCACACGCTCACGGCCGGCAAGGCCCCGTTCGCCTGCACCGATGCCACTGACAATGCTTTCAAGCTTTCTTGTGACACCGTGCTCTGGCCGGCCCTGCTGACCGACGGCGCTCCGGTCGCCGGCCCCGGGGTCAACCCTACCCTCCTCGGGACAGTGACCCGCACCGACGTCTTCCCCGGCACGTCGGTACAGCAGGTGACCTACGGGGGCCTACCGCTCTACCGAGTCATCCTCGATGACACGCCCGGGCAGACGACCGGGGCCAACATGCTCGACCCCGCGACCTCCCCCCAGGGCATGTGGTACCTGGTCGACGCGAGCCGAGGCCGTCCCGCGCCCGGTCAGGCCCTGATCGGGCAGGAACCCGCGCCCGTCTACCAGGGCGGGAAACCTACCGGGATCTCTGCCACGGTACTGGCTGCGTCCGAGAGCACCGGCCTTTCCGAAGAGGTCGGCGCCGGCGGCGTCCCCGACGGTCCTGTGAGCTTTCCCGTCTACACCTTTAGCCTGGACAAAGGCCAGCAGAGCGCATGCCAGGGGATGTGTGCCATGTACTGGTCGCCCGTCCTCACCTCTAGGTCTCCTGAGGCCGGAACGGGAGTCGACCTGCACCAGCTCGGGATGATAGCGAGGCCCGACGGCACCCACCAAGTGACTTTCGACGGTCACCCCTTGTACATGTTCCACACGGACGCGTCCTTTCCGCTCCTCACCGCCGCCTACCCCACCAGCATCAACGGAGCGGGGGCCCAGGCTTTCGGGGGTGTCTGGCTAGCGGTGCAGCTCTAGTAAATGATGCCAAGCGTGCCAAGAGGTGAAGGTCCAACGCTGCCAGCGGACGCCGTATCAGGTAATGCTGCACGACTGCGAGCTCGCCTCCTGGGCCGACGTTCGGGCCCAGTTTCGGCTCGTCGTGAACGCGTATGAGCCGCATTTGCCAAGCCTGGACGACGGCGAACCTGCCGGGCGCTGCTGCTCGCAGCGCCCGGCAGTAAGCAGCCAGGATGCGCCAGAACGAGGTGGCGTCGCAGAAGTCCCATTTGTCGGCGAACGCCACAAACTCGTGCTGAGCACTTCAATCCGGGGAGGCTACCCGGTCGTTGCCCGGTCCTGCTCCTGGTGTCCTCAGCGGAGGAACCTGGAAGTTCGCCCGCGCGTCGTTCCGGGTTTTCAAGGTGCCATCACCTGTCGGCGCCGGCCCAATAATGACCCCCTATCAAAGGTCGAAAACTGACCCCCTCTCCCGGGAGCCCGCCACTTCGAGAGCGCCGACGGGTTCGCCGGGCCGTGCCAGCTGCTCGTCGGCGCCGAACGACGACCCAGTGAGAGAGGCGCCCAGGGAAGACGGCGAGTGACCGGGAGGAACAATGAAGACAGTGAGGATTGCGGCGGTGCAAGCGGCGCCGGTGTGGCTGGATCGGCAAGCGACCATCGAGACCGTGGTCGCCTTGGCCGAACAGGCTGCTGCGGAAGGCGCTGGGCTCGTGGCGTTCCCCGAAGCGCTCGTTCCCGGCTACCCGGACTGGGTGTGGCGGACCCGCCCGTGGGACCACCACGCCACCGAACTCTACGCCCGGCTGCTCGACCAGGCCGTCGTCGTAGGCTCCGCGGCGACCGACACCCTGGCCGACGCCGCCCGCAGGCTGGGGATCTGGCTTTCGGTCGGTGTCGACGAGCTCGACACTGGGAGCACAACGGTCTACAACACGCTCCTCCATTTCTCGCCGGACGGGAGCTTGGCCGCCCGCCACCGCAAGCTCGTGGCGACCGGCGGTGAACGACTCGTGTGGGGCATGGGCGATGGCAGCACCCTCGCCGCGATCGAGACCCCTTTCGGCCGGCTGGGCGGGCTCATCTGCTGGGAGAACTACATGCCACTGGCGCGCGCAGCCCTCTACGCCCAGGGCGTCGACATCCACCTCGCCCCCACCTGGGACAACTCCGACGTTTGGGTCGCCACCATGCGTCACATCGCCAAAGAAGGTCGCATATACGTCGTCGGTGTTACCTCCTGCCTACGCTGCGCTGACCTTCCCGCTGACATCCCCGGACGCCAGGACCTCTACGCCGACCCAGACGAGTGGCTATCAAAAGGGAACACCGTGATCGTCGGCCCCGATGGCGACGTGCTCGCCGGGCCCCTCATCGGCGAACCCGGCATCATCTACGCCGACGCTGACGCGACGCGAGCCAGAACCAGTCGTCACCAGTTCGACCCCGTCGGCCACTACGGCCGCGGCGACATCCTCAAGCTGACCGTGAACACGGCGCCACAGCCCGCTGTTTCGTTCTGCGACCAAGCACACGTCGGCGCAAAACTCCGGCTTCCCGCATCCGACACCGAATGATCCATCGGGTCGCGACGCCGACCCGACGGCGGCGGTCCCGTACCTGGCCAGATCGACGGTTCCCGCGTCGGCCAGCACCGCACAGAACACGCTGCTGCCTTCAGCCCCCCGTCCTTCTCCCCTCACCGAAACCGTCACTTTCGCCACGCCCGCTGGACTCACCGACGAGGCCCAAACCCGGCCTTGAACTGCGATAATCCACGTCCGCCGAGGTGGGCGCTAGAGGACTCGAACCTCCGACCTCAGCCGTGTGAAGGCTGCGCTCTAACCAACTGAGCCAAGCGCCCGTGCAGGCTTTCTAGGGTACGTGACGACCCCAGCGTGGTGCTCTGCCATGCAACACGGTACAACACGCCGGCACGGGCGCTCCCCTCCAGACGACCTTGCCGCCAACCGGGCGGCGCGCTCGGCCGCCGTCACCGCGTTCGACGGCTTCAGGAAGGGCTTTGAGGCGCTAGCCTGGGGACGTGGCTTCCGTTGACCCCAAAGAAGGTACCGACCAGGCCGACGCGAGCGAAGCCAGCAGCGCCACTGGGCATTCGCGAGAGGCAGGCCAGAGCGGTCCGGTAGCCAGCGGACCTGAGGACGTCGACGACCAGGCCGGGTACATAGAGGACGAATACCTCGAGGACGACGACGAGGTAGTCGAGTACGTCGATGAGCTCGGGCGACGCCATGTAAGGCGGGCCGCTCCCGAGGGCACCGACGAGATGTTGGAGAACGAAGCCCCCCGCGTCACGGGCCTACCGGACAGGGTCGAGAAGTGGCGCCGCAACAGCGCCACCGGCGCTGTGCTGACCGCGTTTGCGTTCGGGCTCCAGCAAGCCTTCGAACCCGAACGCAAGGAGCCGGCCATCGTCATGCAGACGTCCGGGGACCCTCCCAAGGACTTGCCGGTGGAGGCGCAGCTCGAGCAGCTGGGCCCCCGCCAGAGCTCGGTGACCGTGCGTCGATGGCTCCTGGGCGCAGAAGGCCAAGCCCAGCGGTCCTCCACGGAGACTTCACAGGAAGACGAGGCCGAGGAGCAGTGAGCCTCCTGCGGCGAGGGACGGCTCCGACGGCAGGGCCCGACGAGGACCTCGACACCCCGCCCGCTCCCCAGGCCAGCCGTAGCCCGCAAACCGACCGCCAGACGAAGTCGGCACAGCGCACCCGGCGCATGCAGCTCGTACGCCAGGCCCGGCAAGCCACCTCCGCCATGGAGCCCCCCGAGCCTTCCCGGGGGATTTACGTAAGTGCCTACCTGCTGGTGGTCGGCCTCCTGTCCTACCTCAGCACGGACCTGGGCCAGGTGTACGAAAAGGTCAATGGCAAGACCAAGACGGTCACCGAGAACATCACCCATCCGGCCACGGCCCTCATCCTCATCGTCCTCGCCCTGGCTTCGGCAGGCACGGTCTACTGGCGCCGGCGCTACGTGACGGGCATAGCCTTCATGCTCACGGCGGCGATCGGGATGGGCGTGCCGTTCCCCAATGGGTGGAAGGACCTGGCCTACCTCACCTTCATCGTGCCCGCCGGGTACGTGCTGTGGATGCTCATGTTCCGCATGAACAAGCAGCAAAAGGCGTGGCTGGCAGCGCACTCCTCGGCGAGCCGGAACGCCCCCGCCCGCAGCTCGGGGCGGCCACAGGGCGAACGCAAGCAGCAGGCGAGCACGGCTCGGTCCCGGCGAGGCCGGGAGGAGCCGGTCGTGACCGCCAATGGGCGGGCATTGCCGCCCAGCAGCGGTCGCTATACCCAGCCCCGCCAGAAGTCCCGGCCGGGGGCCCGCAAAGCCTGAACGGCACCTGCCGAGCCTGGACCGCGACCGCCTGAGCAGGGCCGGACCTCGCCGGACCAGGGCCGGACCTGTTCGCAGGGAGCTTGGCGTGATAGACACAAAGGATGTTGCGCGAGGCGCTTTCCGGCCGGCGCATTGCCATCACCGGCGCCACAGGGTTCCTCGGCACGGCCCTGACTGAGCGGGTGCTGCGATGCCTGCCTGAAACAGACGTGGTGCTAGTGGTACGCCCCGGCCGGCGGGGAGCCAGGGACCGGGTCGAGCGTGACGTGCTGCGCAACGACTGCTTCCAGAGGCTGCGGCGCGAGCTGGGCGAGCGCTTCGACGACGAGGCCGCCCGGCGGGTGACCCCCGTGGCCGGGGACGTGACCCTGGACGGCCTGGGGCTCGACGACGCGGGGCGCGAGATCCTCTCGGGCTGTTGCACCGTCATCCACTCCGCCGCCACCGTGAGCTTCGACGCCCCGCTCGATGCCGCCGTCGAGGTCAACCTGCTCGGGCCGGCGCGAGTCGCCGCCGCTCTCCGCCAGTACGAGGGCACCGCTCAGACGGCCGCGGGCAAGACGGCGGCGGGCAACACCAGAGCTCTCCCCCACCTGATCTCGGTTTCGACCGCCTATGTGGCCGGGATGAGGAGAGGGCCGGCCCCAGAGGCCCTACTGTCCGACACGCCGTTCTCAGCCCGGGTCCCCTGGCGGGCCGAGGTGGATGCAGCCCGGCGGGCCCGTAGCGACGCCGAGGCCGCCAGCCGGGACCCCAAACAGCTCGCCCGCCTGCGGGCCGCCGCCCGCGCCGAACTGGGCGCCGCCGGGGTGCCCCTGCTCTCCGAGAAGATGGAGAAATTGCGGGTGGAGTGGACCGACGACCGCATGGTCGAGCTCGGCAAGGCCCGCGCCCAGGCTCTGGGTTGGCCGGACGCGTACGCCTACTCCAAAGCCTTGGGCGAATGGGCGCTCCTCGAGGGCCGCGGCTCCCTGCCCGTCACCGTGGTGCGCCCGTCGATCATCGAGGCTGCGCTTTGCCAACCACACCCGGGGTGGATCCGCGGCTTCCGCATGGCGGACCCGGTCATCATCAGCTACGCCCGCGGCCTGCTAAAGGAGTTCCCCGGGATACCCGAGGGCATCATCGACGTCATCCCGGTGGACCTGGTCGTAGCCGCCATCCTGGCCGTGGCCGCCCGGGGGCCGCTCGAGCACCCCGACGTGGTCCACGCCGCATCGGGCTCCCGCAACCCGCTGCGCTATGGGCAGCTGGTCAACCTGGTGCGCGAGTGGTTCTCCGAGCACCCCCTGGCCGACGACAAGGGCCAGCCCATCGAGGTGCCCGAGTGGTCGTTCCCGGGCCGCCGGCGGGTCCAGAACCAGCTCCGCCAGGCCACCAAGGCGCTGCGGGGGGCGGAACGGGCGCTACAGGCGCTACCCCTGCGGGGTAGCAAGGCCGAGCTCGCCAGTCGCATCGAAGACCGCCGCGACGAGGCCGAACGCGCCCTCGGCTATGTCGAGCTCTACGGCGCCTACACCGAGACCGAAGCCGTCTTCGGCGTGGACCACCTGCTCGAGCTCAAAAGCCAGTTGAGCAGCGACGAGGAAGACGAGTTCTGCTTCGACCCGCTCGTGTTCGAATGGCCGCGTTTCTGCCACGACGTTTACCTACCGGCTGTAGTCGCCCACGCCCGGGTGCGCCAGGTGTCGCCGCGCCGGGCCCGCTCGGGCCCCTCGGGCCTGACCCGCCAGGAGCGGGCGCGCCGGGCGGTGCTGTCGCCGGACCGCCAGCTGGCCGTCTTCGACCTGGAGAACACGCTGGTCGCCACCAACGTCGTCGACTCCTACGCCTGGTTCGCCACCCGGCGCATGGACCTCCCCGAGCGTGCCCGCTTCACGGTGCGCACCCTGTTCGAGGCACCACGGATGCTCTCCCTGGACATGGTCGACCGGGGCGACTTCCTGCGCTGGTTCTACCGCCGCTACGAGAACGCCGACCTGGCCACGCTGCGCAACGACTCCTGGGAGCTCACCAGTGACCTGCTCCTGGCCAAGTCGTTCCCGGCCGGGATCCGGCGCGTCCGGGACCACCGCGCCCTCGGTCACCGGACCCTGCTCATCACCGGGGCCCTCGACTTCGTGATCGAGCCGTTCCGCACCCTCTTCGACGACGTCGTCTGCGCCCACATGGGACAGATCGACGGGGAGCTATCGGGAGAAATGGTCGAAGCGCCTCCCACGGGCGAGGCCAGAGCCCTGATCATGGCGGACTACGCCCGCGAGCACGGCCTGGACCTGGCCGAGTGCGTGGCCTACGCCGACTCGACCAGCGACCTCCCCATGCTCGAGGCCGCCGGTTACCCCGTCGCCGTCAACCCCGAGACCAAGCTGGCCGCCCTGGCCCGCAAGCGGGGCTGGCTCGTCGAACAATGGCCCCGGGCGGCCGGCTACCGGCGTGCCCTGCTCCCCCTCGGGCCCAGATTGAGCCAAAACCAGGCTCCTGGCGGTCTAAGGGACATATGAAGGCCCTGCAGGTCGAGCGATCGCTGCCGCGCTTCGCCGTGGCCCGTATCGCCTCGGAGTGGAGAGCGGGCGCCGGTGGACGTTTCGGGCCTCTACGCCTGGTCGACGCCGACCCACCGGCCCTGCCTGGTCCCGGGTGGCAGCGCCTGTTGCCACGCCTCACCGGGATCTGCGGGAGCGACCTGGCTACGGTGGACGGGCGTTCCTCCCGGTGGTTCGAACCAATCGTCAGCTTCCCCTTCGTGCCTGGTCACGAAGTTGTGGCCGACACCGAGGACGGCCGCCGGGCAGTCATAGAACCGGTGCTCGGCTGCCAGGCCCGGGGCATAGTTCCCATGTGCCCGGCCTGTACCGACGGCCGGCGGCGCCACTGCGTCAACCTGACGGGCGGTCACGTGACGCCCGGCTTGCAGACGGGCTACTGCCACGACACCGGCGGGGGGTGGTCGCTCGCCTTCGCCGCCCACGAGAGCCAGCTCCATTACGTGCCTGATGGCCTGGCCGACGAGGCGGCCGTGCTCATCGAACCCCTGGCCTGCGCCGTCCACGCCGCCCTTCACCATCCGGGCTCCGGCCCGGCCGGCAGCGGAGAAGAGCTGACGGCGGTGGTCATAGGCGCGGGCACGCTGGGACTGTGCACGGTCGCTGCCCTGGCCCGCTTTCGAGATGACGTCGCCCGGATCATCGCCGTGGCGAAGTACTCCCATCAGAAAGAACTCGCCACGCGCCTGGGAGCGACTTCGGTGGCCGAACCGGGCGAGCTGCGCCGGGCCGTGCGCCGGGCGACCGGCTCATGGATCCTGGACAGCGGTCAGTTGTCGGGAGGCGCTCCTATCGTCATCGACTGCGTGGGCAGTGCCGCCTCGCTCGCCGACGCCCTGGCCGTCACGGCCCCGGGCGGGGCCCTGGTGCTCGCAGGCATGCCTGCTCCCGCCACCATCGACCTGACGCCCCTGTGGCAGCGGGAGGTTAGCCTGGCCGGCTCCTACACCTATGGGCCCGAGCGCGCTGCCGGTGGCCGCCATAGTTTCGACCTAGCATTCGAGCTAGCCGAAACGGTGGGCCTGCAGCGACTGCTGTCGGCCACCTACCCGCTCGAACGTGCCGCCGAAGCGATCGAGCACGCCGCTGCAGCCGGCCGGAGGGGCGCGGTCAAGATTGCTTTCGACATGCGGGGAGAAAGGAAAAGATCGTGGAGCTAGAAGGGAAAATTAGGTAGTTCATGCCCCGTCCCGGGTTCGTCCTCGAAGTAGACCGCTCCACGCCTCCCGTGCTCGTCTGGCACGGCGAGGGCTTCCGCCTGGAACGCTTGCCCGCCGAACGCAGCCGGGTGGTCTACGCACCCGAAGCGCTGGCACCTCTGGCCAACCCCGACGAAGCCATCCGAGCGGCATTGGCGGCGCCGCTGGGCGACAGTGCCCCCTTGGCCGAGCTGCTGCGGGCCGGCATGCGCTTGACCATTGCCTTCGACGACCTTTCCTTGCCCCTGCCGCCGATGCGCCGGCCGGACAACCGTCAGCGCGTCATCGAGGCGGTGCTCGACCTCGCCGCCTCTGGCGGTGTCGACGACGTCGTGCTCATAGCCGCCCTGGGCCTGCACCGGCGCATGACCGACGCCGAGCTCCGCCACGCCGTGGGAGACCGGGTCTTCGATGCCTTCGCACCCCATGGCAAGCTCCTCCAGCACGACGCCGAGGACCCCGCCGGCCTGGTCATGGTGGGCAAGACCGAAAAGGGGGAGGACGTCGAGGTCAACCGCCGGGTGGCCGAGTCGGACCTCCTCGTTTACGTCAACATAAACCTGGTGGCAATGGACGGCGGCCACAAGTCCACTTCGACCGGGCTTATGAGCTACCGCAGCGTCCGCCACCACCACAATGTCCGCACCCTCCAGCACAGCCGTTCGCTCATGGACCGGCCCAATTCCGAGCTCCACTCCTCGGCCTGGCGGATCGGGCGCCTGCTCGGCCAACACGTGAAGGTCTTCCAGATCGAGACCACCCTCAACAACGACGCCTTCCCGTCAGAAATGGCCTTCCTGCAAAAGCGCGAATGGGAATGGAACGTGCGGGACAGAGCCACCTTCCTGGCCACCAGCCGGGGCCTCAACCTGCTGAGCCCGGCGGCCAAGAGGACGGTATTCCAGGCCATACTGGCTCCCCATCAGATGACGAGCGTGCAGGCGGGCGAAGTCGAAGCCGTGCACGCCTCCACCATCGCCAACCTCCACCGCCAGCAGCTCGTGGACGTCGAGGGGCAGAGCGACGTGGTGGTCTTCGGGCTGCCCCACATCGGTCCCTACAACGTGGGGTCGATCATGAACCCGCTACTCGTCATGTGCATGAGCCTGGGCTACTTCTTCAACTTCTACATCGGCAAGCCTCTCGTGCGCCCAGGAGGGGTCGTGATCGTCTCTCACCCGACGCCGTGGGCTTTTCACCCCGTGCACCACCCCTCCTATATCGACTTTTTCGAAGAGGTGCTTTGCGTCACAACCGACCCGTTGCAGATCGAGAAGGGTTACGAGGAGCGCTTCGCCACCGACGAGTGGTACCGCCACCTGTACCGGACGAGTTACGCCTACCACGGCGTACACCCGCTGTACATGTGGTACTGGGGCGCTCACGCCCTGGAGCACGCCGGGAGCACGATAATCGTCGGCGGCAACCGCCGGGCGGTGCGGCGCATGGGCTTCAAGCCGGCGACGACGCTGGCCGACGCGCTGGAGATGGCTGAGGACCAGGTGGGCCGCGACCCGACGATCACCTATTTCCGCTGCCCACCGGTAATGCTGGCCAATGTCCAATAAGCCGACGTCGACCAAGGGGGAAGGCTGGTCCCCCAAAGGGGGAAGCCTGCGGGCGCAGCTGCGGCGTCCGCTCCCCTTCCCGCTGGGTGCGCCCACCTGGCCCACGGCGGTCCCCCGGCCCCGCAAGCAATCGGACCTCGGCGACAAATACGACACCGAATGGGCGCGGCGTTACCCGGTCCGCCTCGCCCGGGCCGCCTGGACCGAGATCGTCACCCGCCCCGTCATGGCTGCCGTGGCCCAGCCGTCCGTGGAGGGGCTCGACCGCCTCGACCACACCGGCGCGCCGGTCATTTTCGCCTCCAACCACGCCAGCCACCTCGACACGCCGCTGGTCCTGTCCGTGCTCCCCGACAAGTGGCGCCACAAGATCGTCACCCTCGCCGCCGCCGACTACTTCTTCGACTCACGGCTCAAGGCCATCTACTTCGCCTTCTCGCTCAACGCCGTCCCCATCGAGCGTGCCCGGGTGAGCCGGGACTCGGCCGACCGGGCCGAGGAGCTACTGGCCGAGGGCTGGAACCTGCTCATATTCCCCGAAGGCGGCCGCAGCCCTGACGGCTGGGGCCAGGAGCACCGTGGCGGCGCGGCCTGGCTGGCCGCCCGCAGTGGCCGGCCGCTCGTACCCCTGCACATCCAGGGCACGGGCCGGCTCTGGCCCCGGGGCGCCAAGCGCATTTACACCGGTCGGACCAAAGTGACCTTCGGGGCGCCCATATACCCGGACCTGCCCGCCCGCCAGCTCGTGGCCCGGCTCGAAGCTGCCATCGCCGCCCTTGCCGACGAGACGGGTACCGACTGGTGGTCGGCCCGCAAGCGGGCGGCGACGGGGACCACGCCCGCCCTGACCGGTCCCGATGCCGCGCCCTGGCGCCGCGCGTGGGCGCTTGGCCCGTCGCCCAAGGACAGTGCCCGGCGACGGGCGCCGGCGGGTGAGAAGCGGTGGCCGCCCAAGTCCTGACGCCGGTCGGCTGACCGGTCGGTCGGGCGACCAGGCTCATCCGGGCTCAGGCGGTCGTGGCCGTGGCCTCCGTGACTGTTTTGTTGACTTCCTACGATTTTTTCGCAGGGAAGTCAACAATTCGACCAGCCGTCAGGCAATGTGGGGCGACAGCCACGCCCGTCACCGGCCAATCCCGCCGCCGGCGGCAATACTGGCCCGGTGGACCTACGCCAACTCGACGCTCTGGTGGCCATCGCTGACCACGGGAGCTTCTCGCGGGCAGCGAGCGCCCTGCACACTGTCCAGTCCAACATCTCGGGCCACATAGCGCGCCTGGAACGGGAGCTGGGTGTCGAGCTCGTCGACCGCCAGACGGGCCAGCTCACCGAAGAGGGCCGGGCCGTCGAGGGCCGGGCCCGGGCCGTGCAAGCCGAGATGGAAGCCATTTCGGCCGACCTGACGGCGTTGCACCAGCAGGTCAGGGGCAGCGTCCGGCTCGGCATGATCGGCACCACGTCCCGCTGGCTGGTCCCCCTCCTGCTGGACCGGCTGACGGCGGAACACCCCGATGTGAGGCTCGTCACTACGGAGGCCACGTCGTCCGCCCTCGGCATGCTTTTGGCCAACGGAGCAGTCGACTGCGCCGTCGTCAACCTGCCCATGGCCCATCCGGAGCTGAGGGCCCGCCCCCTTTTCGACGAAGACATCGTACTATTGGCGGCCGAGGACCACCCTCTGGCCCGAGCCACCGAGCTGCACGTCAGGGACCTGGAGGGAGTCGAGCTCGCCCTGCCCGCCCCGCACACGGCGTTCCGCGAGGAGCTCGACCTAGCCGCCCGGAACGCCGGTGCGTCCCTGTCCTCCAAGGCCGAGATCGACGGGCTGCGCCTGCTCCTATCCGTCGCCCTGCGGGGCTACGGGCCGGCCCTGCTCCCCGCCACCACCCTCTCCGACCCTCCGCCCGGCTTCAAGACGCTCCGCGTTTCGGGTCTGCCCCTGCGCCACGTGGGCCTGGCCCTGCGCAAACGGGGCCGGCCCAGCGCTCCGACGAGCGCCCTCATCGAGGTGCTAGAGACCGTGGTCAACGACTATGTCTCGGCGCATGGCCACCTGCACGAGCCCGGCACCTCGGTCACGCACTGAACCCGGCGTCTCCGCCTCGGCCCCATCCTGAGCCCGGAACCTCGGCCGCTGTGTGAGCCGGACGCCCCGGGCCGGGCCCGGCCGCGGGCCGTGCCCCCGCTGGGCCGGAGGCGGCAGAGCGCCCGCTAGGCCGGAGCGGCGGAGCGCCGGCGGAGCTGGCGCAAGACGTAGGGCAGGATGCCGCCGTGGCGGTAGTAGTCCGCTTCCACCGGGGTGTCGATGCGCAGGACCACCTGGAAAGTCAGGTCGCCAGCCCTCACCGACAGGCGGACCGGCAACGGCCCGTTAGCGCTGCCCTCCAGGCCGGTGATGTCAAAGACCTCGTCACCGACCAGGCCGAGCGACGCGGCCGAGTCCCCGGGTAGGAACTGGAGAGGGAGGACGCCCATGCCGATGAGGTTGGAGCGGTGGATGCGCTCGAAGCTCTCAGCCAGCACCGCTCGCACACCGAGCAGGGCAGTGCCCTTGGCCGCCCAGTCCCGGGAAGACCCCGAGCCGTACTCCTGGCCGGCCAGTACCACCAGGGGCGTGCCCGCCTCGATGTAGCGCATGGCGGCGTCGTAGATGGTGGTCTGCTCGCCCGTAGGGAAGTAGGTGGTAATCCCGCCCTCGGTCCCAGGGGCCAGCTGGTTGCGCAGGCGGACGTTGGCGAACGTACCCCGCACCATGACCTCATGGTTGCCCCGGCGCGCCCCATAACTGTTGAAGTCGCCCGGGGCCACCCCATGCTCGATCAGCCACCCCCCGGCCGGCCCGTCCTTGCGGATGTTGCCGGCGGGCGAGATGTGGTCCGTGGTGACCGAATTGGCCAGCCGGGCCAGGGCGCGCGCCCCCCGGATGTCCCCGACAGCCGCCGGCGCCTCGGGCATGGCGTCGAAATAGGGAGGCCGGCGCACGTAGGTCGAGCCCGTGCCCCACTCGTACAGCTCGCCGGGGGGCACCTCGAGCCCGGACCAGCGCTCGTCGCCGAGAAAGACCTCGGCGTAGCTCTTCTGGAACATGTCGGCGGCCAGCGCCTCGTCTATCACCGCCGCCACTTCTTGCGAGCTGGGCCAGATGTCACGCAGGTACACGGGCGCCCCGTCCCTGCCCGTCCCCAGAGGCTCGTTGACGATGTCGAAGTCCATCGAACCGACCAGGGCATAGGCGACCACTAACGGTGGCGACGCCAGGTAGTTGAGGCGCACGTCGGGGTTGATCCGGCCCTCGAAGTTGCGGTTACCGGACAAGACCGAAACGACGGCCAGGCCAGCCTCAGCCACCGCCTCGGAGACACCGGCCAGTAGCGGCCCGCTGTTGCCGATGCAGGTGGTGCAGCCGAAGCCGACCAGACCGAACCCGAGCTCGTCCAGGTACGGGGTCAAGCCGGCGCGCTCGTAGTAGTCCATGACGACCTTGGACCCCGGGGCCAGCGACGTCTTCACCCACGGCTTGACCGAGAGCCCGCGCTCCACGGCGTGCTTGGCCAGGAGGCCGGCGGCCATCATGACCTCCGGGTTGGAGGTGTTGGTGCAGCTGGTGATGGCGGCGATGACCACGTCCCCGTGGCCGAGGTCGAAGCCGGCGCCGCCCTCGGCACCCACCCCGACCCGGTCGGGCGAGGCGCCTTTGCCCTCGCCCAGGGCCTTGGCCAGCGACTCGCCGAAGGCCACCTGGGCCCGGCGCAGCGGCACCCGGTCCTGGGGCCGGGCCGGGCCGGCCAGGCTCGGTTCGACGCTGGAAAGGTCGAGCTCGATGCGCTCGGAGAACACCGGCTCGGCCGACGGGTCGAGCCACAGGCCCTGGTCCTTGGCGTAGGCCTCCACCAGCTTCACGTGGTCTTCGGACCGGCCCGTGAAACGCAGGTAGCGCAGGGTCTCTTCGTCGATGGGGAATATGGCGCAGGTGGAACCGTACTCCGGGGACATATTGCCGATGGTGGCCCGGTTGTACAGGGCGACCTTGGCCACGCCCGCCCCGTAGAACTCTACGAACTTGCCCACCACCCCGTGCTTGCGCAGGAGCTCCGTGACGGTGAGGACCAGGTCCGTCGCCGTCGAGCCCTCGGGCAGTTCGCCCGTCAACTTGAACCCGACGACGTCGGGGATGAGCATGGTCACCGGCTCTCCGAGCATGGCGGCCTCCGCTTCGATGCCGCCTACGCCCCAACCGAGCACCCCGAGACCGTTGACCATGGTCGTATGCGAATCGGTACCGAGGAGCGTGTCCGGGTAAGCCTCGCCACCTTCGGCGAAAACGACCCGGGCCAAGTGCTCCAGGTTGACCTGGTGGCAGATGCCGGTGTCGGGAGGGACCACCTTGAGGGAGCTGAACGCTTGCTGGCCCCAGCGCAGGAAGCGGTAGCGCTCCTCGTTGCGCTCGAACTCGAGCTCGGAGTTGCGCCGGAACGCATCCGGCCGGCCGGCGAAGTCGACGATCACCGAGTGGTCTATGACGAGCTCGGCGGGCACCTGCGGCTGCACGGCGAGAGGGTCACCGCCCAGAACCACCATGGCATCGCGCATGGCCGCCAGGTCGGCGACCACAGGCACACCGGTGAAGTCCTGCATGAGGATCCGGGCCGGCGAGAGGGCTATCTGGGCCCGCTCGGCGGCGCCCCCGCGCCCCACGGTGCCCGCCCACGAGGCCAGCGCCTCGATGCTCTCGGCTGTGACATTGAGGCCGTCTTCGTGGCGCAGCAGGTTTTCCAGGAGGATCTTGAGCGAGAACGGGAGGCGTCCCACGTCACGGCCCACCTCGCCGGCGAGGTTGTCGAGCCGGTACACGGACAGTGATTGTTCCCCCACCGCCAGGGCCCCCCGTGCCCCGAAGCTGTTCTTGGACGTTGCCATTGCCTGCCTCTCCCTGTCTGGCCCTGTGGGGCCCCAGCCTATGGGAGCCGTCGGCGGAGGGTAACCTCGGACCGACATGCCCGGCTCCCCCGAGACCCCCGTTCTGGCGCCCAACCGCTACCGGAGCACCCGCTGCGGCGCTCTGCGCCCGGCCGACATCGGCTCGCCGGTCCACTTGACCGGGTGGGTGGCAGCCAAGCGGGACCATGGCGGCCTGCTCTTCATAGACCTGCGCGACCCCGCCGGGCCCGACGCCGACTTACCGGCGCCCGGCCACGCCTTTTTGCGCGGCGACCACCGCGCTCGGATGGTGCAGCTCGTTTCCCACCCCGGCCACGCCGCCTTCGAGACGCTGACGCGCCTGCGCGTGGAGAGCGTCATCGCCATTAGTGGGACGGTGGT
>JBEKNX010000053.1:0-16093 GCA_049522375.1 Acidimicrobiales bacterium
GCAACTCGGGCGGGCACGGCGGTCGTTCTGACCTGCCCGAGCCCTTCGCTTTTCGCAGTGCATCGGACCTGTCACCCAAGCCCTGGACGCGCTCTGCGAGTCGGCCGAGCGGCTGGCGATAGGGACCGACGCACCCTCCCTTCTGTGGCAGGGTATGGAGCCTTACCCCGACGGGTGGCGGGCGCAGGTGCCCAGGCCCAAAACGTTGCCCCACTTGCCCGTGATCTCGGCCCGCGGGGGGTTCCCGAAGGCAGCTGACCTCTACGAGCCCATTGTGACTCGCGCCCTTCGGAACCTGAGCTTCATGTCACCGTAAGGTCCGGTCCCTAGGCTCGGGCCTCGACCACCTGCAGGCGCACCCAGCGACGTCCCACACCGGAGCCGCACTAGATGAGACGAACACCCATCGTTGTGGTGGGCACCATGGCCGGCCTCGCCGGCGTTGTGGGTTTCCACGCTGAGGCCGCCACGATCTCGATCGGTCCATCGGTCTTGGGCACTTCGACGACCTCTACGGGCTCGGGGTCTCTGTCGAACACCTCCCAGCAACCGGTTGCGCCCGGCTCCACGGCCGCTGTCCCTACCACGGCGTTACCCACGACCGCGGCAGCCACCACAGCGGTACCCACGACCGCTGTGCCGACGACGGCGGCACCGACGACGGCGGCACCGACAACGGCGGCACCGACGACGGCTGCACCGACAACGGCGGCACCGACGACGGCTGCACCGACAACGGCGGCACCGACAACGGCTGCACCGACAACGAGGACCGCCACCGGCACCGCAGTCAATTACAACTACGGAGTCTTATCAGTCGCGGCAACCGTATCTGGTACGAAGCTCACCAATGTAACGATCGCGTCGATCGACGACGGCGGGAGCTTCCGTTCCCAGTCAATCGACCAGCAGGCCATCCCTATCCTCGAACAAGAAGCCATTCAAGCCCAGAGCGCCAACATCCAGGGGGTGTCCGGAGCGAGTTACACGAGCGCAGGGTTCCAGCAATCTTTGCAGTCCGCCCTCGCCCAGCTGGCGTTCCGATGAGGCTCGAGCGGGTAGGGACCAACATCACAGGGCGGGCGAGCTGTTGAACCGCGTGTCAAATCGTTGACTTCGTTCATGCCGCCGCCAGGATCCTTGTCCACAATCGTTGGCGCCGTGGGTTCCCCGGCGAGATTTGGCTGAGGGTCCCCAGGCACCCGGACGGCCACGAGACGACGGGGCTGGAGAACTACCAAGGGCGCCGTCTGCGAAAATGAGGAGCGATGCGCCTTCTTCTGGCTGAGGACGATACCAACCTGAGAGGTGTGCTCGAACGCGGTCTCAAGGAAGAGGGCTACGTCGTCGACGCCGTCGCAAATGGCGACGAAGCTCTCGATTACCTCCGGGCCTACGAGTACGCCGTCTGCATCCTGGACTGGCGGATGCCAGGGACGTCCGGTCTGGACGTCATCGCATCGGCTCGGCGGCGGGGCACTCAGACCCCCTTTTTGATGCTCACCGCCAAGGACGCCCCTCCCGACCGGATCCGCGCCCTGGACGAAGGAGCTGACGACTATCTCGTCAAGCCGTTCGACTACGGAGAACTGCTCGCCCGGCTGCGGGCGCTGCTGCGGCGGCCGAGCGGCGACCGCAGCCCACTATTGCGCTGTGGGTCGCTGAGTGTCGACCCTGCCACACATCAGACCCTTGTCGGAGGAGAGCCGGCCGACCTGACGCCGCGAGAATTTGCCATCATCGAGCTGTTGATGCGCAAAAGCCCGGCCGTTGTGGCGCGCCGGTCGATCGCGCTGCACGCCTGGCCGGAGGAGGCCGACGCCGTCGGGTCCAACACGATCGACGTTCACATCGCCCGCTTGCGGGCAAAACTTGCCCGGTCCGACGCCAGGATCGAGACCCTGCGGGGGACCGGCTACCGAGTGACAGCTTCGTCAGCGTGAAGATCCCCCGGGCGCGGGTCGACGGCTCAGCCCGGCAGGTCCGCGCCAACGTTGTCCGGGTGGCGCTGGGCGCGACGTTGCTTGCCCTCGTCGTTTACGTCCTGGCGTGTTTTGTCGTCGACTTCGTTGTCGTCCACCGTCTGGACCGCGGCATCGACTCCCGGCTGGCCACCAGACTGAGCCAGGTCGTGCCCACGTTGCCACCGGGTGGCCCAAAGGGGCCCATCGGCTCGTACAGCCCACAGTCCTCGGGTGACTTCGACGACGCGCCCATTGTGCTGTGGTGGGTGCCGCAAAAGGCCAACTACGCGCTGCGACTGGACACCAACGCGCCGGGCCTGCCGTCGGGCGCCCTGAGCGTGGCGCAACCGGTCGATGCCACCGTCGGGGGCCTGGCTTTCCGTTTGACGGGCACCGCCATCAGCGACGGCCGCCTCATCGCCGGGACGACTGCTCAACAAGTACGTACCGCCCTGTCGACACTCCTGGCCGCGGAGGCGGTGCTTGGGCCGCTGGCCCTTATAATCCTGTACGGGGCGGCCTGGGCCATCGGCCGGAGCGCGGCAGCGCCCGTGGAACGAGCTCGGCGGCGCCAGCTCGAGTTCACCGCCGACGCCTCCCACGAGCTGCGCACGCCTCTCAGCGTTATCGAAGCCGAAGTCGGCCTGGCCTTGAACGTCAAGCGGTCGGCTCCCGATTACCGCCGTGCCCTAGAGCGCATTGCCGGCGAAAGCAAAAGGTTGCGTCACATAGTGGAGGATCTCCTGTGGTTGGCCCGCCTCGACTCTCTCCCCGAGGCCCCTCCGACCGAGGCTGTCGACGTGGCCAGCCTGGTCGAGGTGTGCGCCAACCGCTTCGACGCCGTCGCCGCTCGACGAGGGATAGCGATCTCGGTCAAAGAAAACGGTTCAAAGCCTCCGCTGGTTTTCGCCCCCGCCGAGTGGCTCGACCGCCTCGCCTCCGTGCTTCTCGACAACGCCTGCCGTTACTCCAACGACGGAGGACGAGTCGAGGTCACCGTTTCCACCGTGGGCGAACGGGTGACGATGACCGTTGATGACAGTGGGACGGGGATCCCGGAAGCGGAGCGGGAGCAGATCTTTCAGAGGTTCCATAGAGCCAGCGCGCTGCCCGGAGGAGCCGGACTGGGCCTTTCTATCGCGGATGCCGTCGTGCGGGCGACGGGCGGCCGTTCCGAAGTGGCCCACGCCCCGCTGGGGGGTGCCCGTATAGCCGTGTCGTGGCCTCGTCACCACGCCGACGACGCGTAGAAGCCTGACCTGACCGGGCCCGACCACTCGGGCTTGCGAGCGCCCTGTGGGCGCGGCACCAATTCACCACGGGTCAGGAAGCTGAAGAGAACCTGATAGGGAGGGGCAAAAGGCGCTGCTTCACCCTCCCGTAAGGTCCGGCTCTTACCCTCGGAGAGAGGACCAAGGCCAGACAGAGAGGACGAAGTTGACCATTGTTGAGCCCCGCCAGCTCCTGGACAAGGACATAACCATCCCGGGACGGCCGGCTCTGCCCATGCACGCGCGGCAGGCACCAAAGGCTCCGCGGCGCCGGCACCGACCGGGCCGTCCGCCGCGCCCCTGGGCCGCTGATGTGTTCCTCGCCCTCTCGGGGATAGGTTTTGGCGCTGTCGTCGGTGAGGTCATCACCGGAGAGACGCGTGGCTCGCTGACAGCTCCCGGAGGGCTCCTGATCGCCGGAGGAAGGTTCGCGGGCTTCACGGGCGCCTACCTCATGCTCATCATGGTGCTCCTCATCGCGCGAATGGGATGGCTCGAACGAGCCGTGGGCCAGGACCGGCTCGTTCGCTGGCACCGGCACATAGCACCGTGGGCGCTGGCGCTCATCACTGCCCATGTCGTGCTCATCACGCTCGGCTATGCGCAATCGTCCAGGACGGGGGCCTTGCGCCAGCTCTGGGTCTTCCTGTCCTCCTACCCGGACGTCCTGGCAGCTACGGTCGGCTTCGGCCTTCTGGTGATGGTGGCGGTCACGTCGGTCAGGACCGCCCGCAGGCGGCTCAAGTACGAGACGTGGTGGGTCGTGCACCTCTACACCTACATTGCGCTCGCGCTGGCGTTCGCGCACCAGATTGTCACCGGAGTCTCGTTCGTCGGGCACCCTCTGGCCCGGGCTATATGGGCCACAGCCTGGGCGTCCACCGCCGGGCTCGTCATCGTCTACCGCTTCGCGCTGCCGGTAGCCCGTAATCTCCGCCACCAGTTGCGCATCGAACGAGTCGCAGAGGAGGCCCCGGGCGTCTACTCGGTCATCTGCCGGGGGCGCCGCCTGGACCGTCTGGCCGTGTCGGGCGGCCAGTTCTTCCAGTGGCGCTTCCTGACCCGGGACCTCTGGTGGCAAGCCCACCCCTACTCGCTTTCCGCGCTCCCCCGGCCGCCCCTCATGCGGGTGACGATCAAAGCGCTCGGTGACCACAGCCGCACCATCGCACAGCTCAAACCGGGAACACGGGTCTTGATCGAGGGCCCGTACGGGGCCTTTACCCACCACGCGCAGTCGACGGGGCGGGTCGCCCTGATAGCCGCCGGAGTGGGTATCACTCCTTTGCGGGCCATGCTCGAGGATCTTCCCGCGTACGTGGACGTCGCCGTGATCGTCCGCGCCTCGGCGCCCGAGGACCTGGTCCACCGGGACGAGGTCGCCACTCTCGTCGAGCGCCGGGGAGGACAGGCCTACGCGGTGGTGGGCCCCCGCCGGACCGCTCGCCTGGATGCCCGCTCCTTGGGCCGTCTCGTCCCCGACCTCGCCCAGCGCGACGTTTACGTCTGTGGGCCAACTGGCTTCAGCGAGAGCATCCTGTCGGCGGCCCTCGCCCTGGGGGTACCTCGGGACCGTATCCACCACGAAGCGTTCGCTTTTTAGCCATGGACAAATCCGAAAGCTGCTACCCCAACGGGGCCGGGCAATGAGACGGGCACATGTCGTCGCCGTGGCCACGGTTGCCGGACTGGCGGGCGTGTTGAGCTTCCACACCAAATCGGCGCCCCTTGGTCTCGGCAAACCACTGTCTGCCGCCCCGGGAAGTTCCTCGACCAGCGTCCCGACCTCCAGAGCGGGCGGCTCGGGTGGCACGGGCGCGCCGGGCCCGACAACCACCTCGCCGGCTCCATCGACCGCGCCCCCTGCGACGAGGACAGCCACCGGGGCCGCCGTCAACTACAACTACGGCGTACTGTCCGTCGCCGCCACGGTCTCAGGCACCAAGCTCACCAACGTCACGATCGCGTCGATCGACGAGGGAGGTAACTTCCGTTCCCAGTCGATCGACCAGCAGGCCGTCCCCATCCTCGAACAAGAGGCCCTGCAAGCCCAGAGCGCCAACATACAGGGCGTGTCCGGAGCGAGCTACACGAGCGCAGGCTTCGAGCAATCCTTGCAATCCGCCCTCACCCAGCTGGGTTTCCGGTGACCCTGGCCCAGCTCACCACGACAAGTGACGGGCAGGCCCACTGGCGGTCCCACCACCGCCAGGAGGTTATGGGCACCGTCGTGACCCTTGATCTTTTCGGCGAGGGCGACGCCGCACCCGACGGCGCGTACGTGCGAGTGGCGCGCGCCCGGGCTGTCCTGCAGCGTGCCGACGCCGTCTTCAGCACCTGGAACGAGCACAGCCCGATCAGCCAGCTGCGCAGGGGAGAGATCACGGTTGGAGATGCCCCGCCCGACGTGGCCGCAGTGCTCGGAGACTGCGAGACGGCCCGCGCTCTGTCTCAGGGCTGGTTCGACCCCTGGGCCATGCCCGGAGGCCTCGACCCGACTGGCTATGTGAAGGGATGGGCCGCCCAGCGTGCCGTTGACGGCCTCGCCGGGCCGGGCATAACGGGCGCGATGGTCAACGCAGCCGGAGATATTGCCTCCTTCGGCTGTCCAGGCACGGGCACACCTTTCAGGATCGCCATCGTCGACCCGGCCGACCGGCGCCGCCTCGCCTGCGTGGTGGAGCTCGCCGGGGCGATAGCGACGTCCGGGAATTACGAGCGAGGCGAACATCTCATCGACCCGCGGACCACGAAGCGCGGATCTCGGGTCGCATCAGCGAGCGTCACAGGGCCCGATCTCGGCCTGGCGGACGCCTTGGCGACGGCGCTCGTCGTGGCCGGAGAGGAGGGCCTCGAGTTCATCGAGCCGATCGACGGCTACGAGGGCTTCGTCATCGGTCGTGACGGGTCGTGGAACTGGACGAGGCATTTTCCCTTCGCTCCTGGCTGGACTGCTCCCCGCCGGGGCGACCTCGAAGGGCTTGATAAGTCTCATGGCGTCTAGCAGGCACGCCGCGCCGCGGCGTCGGGCACGGCCCCGTCGCCGTTTTCTCAGGTGGCGCGCCCTGCTGCTGGTACCCGCGCTGGTGGTCCTGCTCCTAGGCGTGTCATTGGCCGGTGCCGCCCTCAGCCCCGGCAACCAGAGCTTCCAGGCCAAATGGGCCGACTGGTTGCGCGCCCACCATGCCGGGCTGGTAGCCCAGCGCTTCGAAGAGATCTACTACTCGGCGACCGCGCCGCCCAAAGGAGGCCGCCCGCAGGCCCTCAACCAGGTGCCCGGGACGGTCGGCGGCGTGCCCTTGACAACTGCAGACCCAGCTCCGGTGGCGGTCTCAACTACGACGGTGCCCAGCACCCCGAGCACGGCGGCGCCAGCACCGGCACCGCGCGCCCCGAGCACGACGGTGCCGGCACTAACCACTACGACCACGGCCCCGCCGGGGCTCCCGGCCCCCTCGCCTGTCCCGTTGGTGGTGCGGCCGGCGCTGCCGGGTGAGGGGCAATGGCAGGCCACCGGGCCCCTCGTCCGCGGCGTGCCCGCCATGTACGTGGCCCAGTTCCGGGCCGACGACGTCTACACGAGCCAGATCACCACGGCGGTGTGGGTCGACCCTGAGCGGGTGCGCCTGCGACTGGTCCCCGGCTCGACCGAGCCGGGCGGCACCTGGGCGCACCCGCCCTACGTGACCCCGGCGGAACTTCCTTACCTGGTGGCGGCGTTCAACGGGGGTTTTCGCTTCCAGGACGCCCGGGGCGGGATCTACCTGGAAGCCAAGACGGGAGTGGCCCTGGTCGCCGGCGCCGCTTCGTTCGTCATCTACAGGGACGGCCGGGTGGACATCGGCGCTTGGGGCAGGGAGGTCTCTATGACCCCCGAGGTGGCGTCGGTCCTGCAGAACGTGGTCCTGCTCGTCGACAAGGGACAGTTGGCACCCTCGGCTACCTACACCGACAATGCCATCTGGGGCTACACGCTCGGCGGTGGTTACGTCGTGCCCCGCAGCGGCATCGGCGTGACCGCCGACGGCGCCCTTGTCTATGTGGCCGGCCCGGCGCTGACAGCCAGGTCATTGGCCGAGTCCCTGCAACGGGCGGGGGCGGTGCGGGCCATGACCCTGGACATCAACCCGGAATGGGTGACGTTCAACTTCTACTCCCATGCCCCAGGGCGGCCGGCGCAGCTCACCGGGGCCAAGCTCTACCCCGAGATGCAGCGGCCCGCTGACCGCTACCTCCCGCCGGTTTGGGAAGCACGCGACTTCTTCGAGGTCCTCCTGCCCGGCGCCGGGCCCGGTGGTCCCTGATTGGCGGACCCTGACCTCAGCCCTCAAAGACCGTATGACAGCCAACTCGTCGCACTGCGGTGCACACGCCGGCAACCAGACCCCGTCGCTATACGAAAGCAGGAAGTTCAGGATGCTCGAAGAAATCATGTCGTTTTCCCGGTTGGACCTCTCGCCTCCCCACCGCCCTGCGTCGACCGCACGCGTCGTCGTGGCCACCGTGGCCTCGGTCGTGGGCTCGCTCATCGCCGACGCGCTTGTGGTGGTCATCGGCCAAGCGACCTTTCCCGGCACGAAGGGCTATGTGCATTTCCGGTTCTCGGACTATGCCAAGTTGACCGTGATCGGGGTGATAATCGCTTGTGTTGCCTGGCCGGTGGTGGCCCGCTTGAGCTCGGCGCCCCGCTGGCTGTTCTTCCGCTTGGCCATCCTGGTCACGCTGGTCCTGTGGCTTCCCGACCTTTACATCCTCTACAAGGGCCAACCAGCTCAGGCGGTCGCCGTCCTCATGGTCATGCACCTGGCCATTGCCTTGGTCACCTACAACGTCCTGGTGGGCATTGCCCCCGTCCGGCCGGTCCCGCGGGACAAATCGCCCTGGGCCTAGCGCAATAGTTCCTGAGAGAACCGGTAGCTCTGGAGCACCTTGGTCCGTCCGGTCGACTGACGCCGCCCCCGCGTCGCCTGCCCGGTCCCGGTGGGACTGGTCAGGTGGTCGGGGTCGTAAGGGTCGTGAAACTGGCGCCCGGCGGCGGCTCGAAGACCGAAGCCGGGGGGCTCGTGTCCAGCTTTGTGATCTCGAACGACGAGCCGTCGCCGGCGCTGCCACCCTCGTACTTGGCCAACCCGAGGACGCCGTCACCAGTGACGCACCATTCGTAGTCCCCCACCCGGCCGTTGACCTTGCCGGTGAGCGAAACGCACTTGAGAGGGATCCCGTTGACGGTAATGGTCGAATTGTTGACCTTGAAACCGTTGATGGCCGCCTCCACCTGGAGAGCCTCGGCGAGCCCGTAAACGAAAGCGCCTGTGAAGTCGAAGAACGGGGCGGCGCCGTAACCCGAGGTACCCGGCGCCTCGGAGCTCTGAAGGCAGGTCCACTGGGCGGCACTGCTCGACTGGCTGCATTCGTACTGGTTTTTCCCGTCCCCCACGAGGTCCGTGGCGCCGCTGCCTCCGGTCCCGGCCCCGATGAAGGCGTACTTGCCTCCCGGCTCCTGGGCAAAGGTGATGACCGTAGAAGGTCTGCCGCTGCCCGTCGTCTCGTACGTCGCTTCGTAGGAAGCCTTCTCACCCTTCTGGATCTCCGACTGCAGGCTTCTGAGAGATCTCGCGGCATCGGCCAGGGCGTGGACGGCGTTGATGACCTTTCCTATGCTTCCTATACCGCACCCACCCAGTACGAGGCTCAGACTGAGGACCGCGGTGGCCCCGGCGGCGGCGCGCTGGCCCGCCACAGGATGGGGAGCCCGTCTTACGCTGGTAGTTCGGCTCATGTGGTCCTCCTGAGGGGCCGGCGCTGCCGCGGGCGTACAAAATAGGCTCTTCGCACCATATCTGCTGCCACGCGCCCGAGAAGTGATCCTCTCCGCCGGTCGCGACGAGGACCGCAACGGGAACCCGCAGAAGCGGACCGTGGTTAGATAGGGCATGAAGATGCCGCCGTCGGCAGTTGTTACGAGACCAGCAGCAATTGCTCCCCGACGGTCAAGCTCGAGCGGTCAACGGTACAACAAAATACGTGGCGTACGGTCCCCGGTATTTCGGGCCATGGGACGGTGGTTTTCTTGGCTACGCAGCGGTACTTCGTGGAGGCGTTACCCCGACCCGTGCTTCAACCGCTCCCAAAGCATAGACCTCGCCGGCTTGGCCTCCCCGAAAATGAACGTCTTGTTCGAACTCTGCGCCGGTAACCCTGAAATTCGCGAGCCCTGCGCTCGGCACGGTGGTAGAAGGTCGCCCGGGCCTGGGGGCCTCCACCAACCGCCTGCTGGTAACCCGCGACGGCGGCACAACCTGGTCGGCGAGCCGGCTCTGATGGGCGTGGCCGTCCCGCGAGGCCAGGCCGTACCGGTCAAACCGGGCGTGGCCAAACCGGGCGCCGCCAGGATGGCCCCGGCCGTGGCCGTCTGTTTCGTCGCCCTTGTCCTGGCGTTCCTCCCCGACGCCGGGGCGGCCGGGCTCGCAGTCATGGCCAGCACCGGCCCGGCCGTCCCCGTGATCGCCTGTGCCAGCAGCTACGGCGCCGGGCCGCCGACGGGCCTTCCGGTCCTACCCCGGGCCCTCCGGCCGGGCGTGCCGGCACACATGGCCAAGATGCTCGCCTACTACACCGACAAGCAACGGGCCCTCGACCCCGTCCTCGCCCCCCGGGGCTGGGACTGCCAGGTCCAGATCGGCGCCGACGGGACCACGGCGGTCGGCGTCTACCCGCCGGGGACGTCACCGACGCCCAGCGGCACCGGCCGCCCGGAGGTGCAGGCGGCTTCCGATTCAGCCTGCCAGGGTTGCGTGTACTCGACCGTTTGCGCCCTGGTGCCGGCGGCGGGCCAACAGCTCGGCTTTGCCATGCTCCCCTGCACCCCCTTGACTAGAGGTGAGGTCGTCACGTGGTTGTCGGGGTCGCCCAAAGACGAGCCCCCGGTCCACGATGTCATCTCGTTCAAGGAGCCGGGCCATGACCCGACCCGCGGCGTCCTGCTTTACGACTACCTGACCGGCCGGGGGGGCGAGGCGTCCGAGGAAACCTGTACCTTGCCCGCCGACCAGAGCCGCCTCTGCAGCGCCATCCTTGACGCCTTCGTCACGCACAACTGGCTCATGAGCTAAAAGCAGGCGAGTCAAGCCCGCTTAGCCGCGAACCAGCTGGACAGCACGAGAGCCGCGTCTTGTGCCAGCACCCCCCGCAGCACAGGCAGCTCGTGGTTGAGACGGGGGTCGGCACAGAGGTTGTACAGCGACCCGCACGCCCCGGCCTTGGGATCAGCCGTTCCGAAGACCAACCGGCCCAGGCGGGCGGCCACCAGGGCCCCGGCGCACATCGGGCACGGTTCCAGCGTGACGTAAAGGGTGGCATCGACCAGGCGCCAGGAGCCAGTCTCCTTGGCCGCTTCACGTACGGCCAATACCTCAGCGTGCGCCGTGGGGTCGCCGGTGACCTCCCTGGCGTTGGCGCCGCGGCCGATGACCTCGCCTTCCCTCACGACCACGGCACCCACCGGCACCTCCCCCGCGTCGCCGGCCCGGGCCGCCAGCTCGAGCGCCAGGCGCATAAAACTCTCATCGGTACCGTTCAAGCTGGGCTCGGTCAACGAGGCCCGGTCAACTCGGCCCGGGGCCGGCCCCGGACAGCGCGGCGATCACCTGGTCATGGACAAGGCCGTTGCTCGAAACGGCATTGCCTCCGTCGAGACGGTGCTCGCCGGAGAAGTCGGTGAACTTTCCTCCCGCTTCTTCCACGATCACTTGGAGCGCGGCAATGTCCCAGAGGGAGTCAATGGGGTCGAGGGCGGCGTCGCAAGCCCCCTCCGCCACCAGCATGTGCTGCCAGAAATCGCCGAACCCACGGTCGTGCTTCACTTTCGAGGCCAGCTCGACCAGCCGGGCGGGGAACGGGAAATCGCGTATGCAACCACAGGAGATCGAGGCTTCGGCGAGGTTGGCCACGCGGGACACGCTTATCCGTTCGCCCGCCTGCCCGGGCGCGCCGGCGTAGGCACCCTGACCGCGCCGTGCCCACCAACGGCGCCCCAGCGCCGGCGCCGAGACCACGCCCACCTCGATGACGCCCTCAACTTCCAGGGCGAGCAGCGTCGCCCACACCGGGATGCCGTGAACGAACTGGACCGTGCCGTCGATCGGGTCGACCACCCAACGCCTTTCCCCACGCCCGGTGCTGCCCATCTCCTCGCCCAGTACGGCATCGGTGGGCCTTTCACGGCCGATCAGCTGGCGGACAGCCAGCTCAGCGGCCCTGTCGGCTTCGGTGACGGGGCTGAGGTCGGCCTTGGTCTCGACGGCCAGCGAGGGACGTCGGAAGGCGGAAAGTGTCAGACGGTCCGCCAGGTCGCAGGCCGCCTGGGCCAACTCGAGATCAAGGACCATGGCGAGCCACGTTAGTAAGGCCGCAGGCGCCGGGCGGCTTCCTCGGCCTGGCGCGCCACCTCGCCCACGGGCAAGCCGAGCTGGGGCGCGGCGCGGGCACAGTCGTCGTACTCGGCCTTGAAGCGGTGCGGGCCCATCTTCACACGCACCGCCTGGCCATCGACCTCGACTTCGACCTCTTCGCGGGCCAGGGCACAACGGGCCACGTGATGCTGGCGGAAGCCGAGCGTGCCCGTCTCCCGAGTGAGGAGCCGGGCCAGCGCGGCGACCCTCTCCGGCTCGGCCAGCACGCTGACCACGTGGCCGGGCCGGCCCTTTTTGGCCAGCACGGGTACCAGCCAAGCGTCGAGCGCGCCGGCGACCATCAAAGCCTCGACAGTGTGCGCCAGCACCTCTCCGGTCACGTCGTCCACGTTGGCCTCGAGCACCAGGAGGTCTTGGGCGGCCCCGGCCACCTCTTCGCCCAAAGCCGCTCCCTCCCCCACCACGACCTGCAGGACGTTCGCGAACCCCGGAAGGTCCCGGGCCCCGGCGCCGTAGCCGCCGCCGGTGACCGTCATGGGCGGCAGGGGCCCGAACGAGGTCACCAGCCCGGCCAGTAGCGCCGCCCCCGTCGGGGTGGTGAGCTCCACCGTTTGGCCCGTCCCGTGGACCGGGGCACCGGCCAGGAGCTCCACCACCGCCGGCGCCGGGTTGGGCAGCACACCATGCTCCCCTCGCACCGTGCCCGTACCTACGGCCACCGGGCTGGCGTACACCGAGGCAACGTCCAATGACTCCAGGGCCAGGCAAGTCCCTATGACGTCTATCAGGGCGTCCAGGCCACCCACCTCGTGGAAGTGCACCTCCTCGGGGCTCACGCCGTGAACGGAGCCCTCGGCGGCGGCTAGGGCGCCAAAGACCTTCTGCGCTCTCCGCCGGGCGCGTTCGGGTAACCCGGTCGCGCTCTCGAGGATGGCGCGGATGGTCGCCCACGTACGGTCGACGACGTCCTCCCGGGGATCGACCTCTATCAATAGCCCCGTGGCGGCCAAGCCGCCGCGCGTAGTCTTCTCGGCCTCGATGCGCCAACCGCGGACCCGTAGCGTCTTCAGGCCGGCGGTCACCTCGTCCAGGTCGGCGCCGGCGTCGAGCAGGCTGGCAAAGGCCATGTCACCGGCGATCCCGGAAAAACAGTGCCACCAGGCGGCGGTGGTCAACGGCCCACTCCGCCCGGGTGGTGAAGAGCGACGGCCTCGCCGGCACCGTCGGGGCGGCGCTCACCGAGGATGCGTGCTACGGCCCAGGCGGCGCCGAAGCCGTTGTCTATGCCGACCACGCAAAGCCCGGGCGCGCAGCTCGCCAGCATGGCCAGAAGGGCGGTGACTCCCTGCAGGGAGGCGCCGTAACCGGCGCTGGTGGGAACGGCCACCACGGGCGCCGGGGTGAGGCCCCCGACCAGGCTGGCCAGGGCGCCCTCCATCCCGGCGATGACCACGACAGCATCGGCCACCGCCAGAGAATCGACGTGGTCCAAGAGCCGGTGGACGCCCGCTACGCCGCAGTCGGCGGTCAGCTTGGGCCGGAACCCGAGCGCGGCCAGGGTGGCGGTGCACTCCTCCGCCACCACGAGGTCGGCTGTGCCGGCGGCGAAAACCTCCACTCGCTCGTCACGCTCGGCCGCCCCCCTCCAGACAAGGGTCGCGCCCTGGCGCTGCCCGCCCGGGTGGGCTTCGAGCGTCGCCGCCGCCTGCTCGTCGCTGGCCCTGGTCAGGACGACGGGGCCGCCGTGTTCCTCGCCCAGCAGCTCGCCGACGATGGCGACACAGTGGCCCACTGATTTACCGGGGCCGTAAACAGCCTCGGGCAAGCCCTGGCGCAAAGCCCGGTGGTGGTCGACGCGGGCGAAGCCGAGGTCGGCATAAGGCAAGCGCCGAACCCGACGCACGACCTCGTCCGGGCTGACAGAGCCGGCCACGAGCTCGCCGAGAAGGCGGTAAAGCGCGGCTTCGTCCATTGCCGCCCATGCTGCCACGCTTCTGGCGCATCGGCGGTCTGCCGGGCCGGGGCGCTGGTGGCCGGGCTACCCCGGTACGGGCTACCCCGGTACTACCGGTGCGGTTGTGCCCGCATACCGTCGCAAATGACGCCGACCAAGCGGGACGTGGCCTCCCGGCCGGCGTGACGGTCGGCAGCTAGGCAGGTGCCCATCAGCAGAGCCGTGACATCGCCCGGACAGATGTCGGGACGGACGGTCCCGGCCTCTTGCGCCCGCTGGAGCAGGACGCTGAACGCCCCTTGCAGCTCGTCTTTGACGGCGGCGTGCACCTCGTCCTCCAACCCCTCTTGAGCCATCTCATCGGCCAGGTCCCGTTTTTGTACAGCCAGGTCGACCAGTTCCGACACGAACGTGAACATCGCCGCACCCGGGTCGGCCGCCCTGCTCAGCTCCTTGGCCCGCTCCACCAGGGCCTCCAGGCGGACCATCACGACCGCATGGAACAGCGTCTGTTTGGTCGGAAAATGGCGGTAGACAGTACCTACACCCACCCCGGCCCGGCGGGCGATCTCGTCGATCGGTACCGCCAGGCCTTCCGTGGCAAATACCTCTTCCGCCGCCCGCAGGACCTTGTCCACATTGCGGCGTGCGTCCGCCCGCAGCGGACGGCGCGCCTTCATATCACCCATATCACCGGGTGGGCTGGTGACGGATGTCACATTAAACTCCTTGACATACGGAACCCTCGTTCCGTATAGTGACAAACGGAAGATCCGTTCCGCATCATACCTTCCCGGAGGCGCCCTGATGGCAACCAGTTTGGAAACTCCCCTCAAAGCCCCGGCGGCGGTGCGTGACGAGCCCGATCCCAGGCGCTTCAGGGCACTCGGCGTGATCGCCATCGCCCAGCTGATGATCGTCCTGGACGCTTCGGTGGTGACCATCGCCCTTCCCTCGGCGCAGCGCGCTCTGCACATCTCGATCGCCAACCGCCAGTGGGCCCTGACCGCGTATACCCTGGCGTTCGGAGGCCTGCTGCTGATCGGCGGGCGGGTGGCCGACTTCATGGGCCGCAAGCGCATGTTCATCATCAGCCTTCTCGGCTTCGCCGCCGCCTCCGCTCTGGGCGGGCTGGCGCAGGACGCGGCGATGCTCTTCGGGGCCCGGGCCCTGCAGGGCGCCTTCGCCGCCGTGATGGCCCCGGCGTCGCTGTCGCTGCTCACCGTGACGTTCACTGAACCTAAGGAGCGGGCACGGGCGTTCGGCGTGTACGGTGCCGTCGCCGGCGGGGGTGCCGCCATCGGCCTGGTCCTGGGCGGCTTGCTGACCCAGTACGCCTCATGGCGCTGGACACTGCTCATAAATGTGCCGATCGCCATCGTCACCGCGCTGGCCACCGTGCGCGAGGTCAAAGAGAGCCGGGCCGAGGGCGAGGTCCGCTACGACATACCTGGGGCCCTGACGGTCACCCTCGGCCTGCTCTCCCTGGTCTACGGGTTTACACGGGCCGAGACGGACGGATGGGGCTCATCGACGACGCTGCTGCTGCTCGGCGCTGCGGTCGTGCTCCTGGTCGCCTTTGTCCTCATCGAACGCACCTCGACTGCCCCTCTGCTACCCCTGCGAGTCGTGCTGGACCGCAACCGGGGTGGCTCGTTCCTGGCCTCGTTGCTGGTCGGCCTGGCGTTGTTCGGGATGTTCCTGTTCCTCACCTTCTACCTCCAGGGGACCCTGCACTACTCGGCCCTGAAGAGCGGCTTCGCCTTCCTGCCGTTCTCGGCCGGCATCATCGTCTCCGCCATGCTGGCCAGCCAGGCATTGCCTCGGGTAGGCCCCCGCTGGCTGATGACCGGCGGCCTGTTCATGGCCATGCTGGGCATGCTGTGGTTCACCCAGATCGGCCTGCACACGACCTACCTGGCCCACGTCCTGCCGGCAGAGATCGTCATGAGCATGGGCCTCGGGTTCGTCTTCGTGCCCTTCAGCAGCACCGCCTTGATCGGCGTCGCCGCCCACGATGCCGGCGTCGCCAGTGCCCTGGTAAACGCCACCCAGCAGGTGGGGGGGTCGATGGGCACGGCGCTGCTCAACACCGTCTTCGCGTCGGCCACGGCCAGCTACCTGGCCGCCCACCACGGGGGCCTGGCCAAAGTCCTGGCCCCGGTCCACGGCTATACGACCGGGTTCGAGATCGGGGCCGTGGTGCTGGCAGTGGCCATGGTCGCGACGATCCTGCTTATCAAGGCGTCGCGGCGGGACCTGCCTGCGGCCGAGGCAGTGGGGGCGCTCGCCTAGCCGAGCCGAGGGGAGCGCACGGCCGGAAGCGGGCGGTGGGGATCGCCCTATGCTGGCGTGATGCAGGTGACAGAGAGCACGACCATCGCCTATCTCGGTCCTCCCGGCACCTTTACGGAGGAGGCCTTACTGGGCCAGCCCGACCTGGCCAGGGCCAGGCGTTTCCCGTTGCCCAGCTTCTGGGACGTGCTCGGGGCC